>NZ_JBEXMX010000018.1:0-66349 GCF_040610755.1 Gordonia sp. NPDC003585
GCGTCCGCTTCCGGGACATTCCCGGAGGACCACCCTCAGGGGCCCGATCTTGGCCACCGGCCCGACCCGCCTTCCCGCCTCCACGATCGCCGACGCCGTCGGCGGGGTGGGCCGCTGATCCGAGGAGTACTGCTGGTGAGACGACGGTGTCGTCTCGCCTGGGCTTCGGGGCTCGCACCCGCGCCGGACCCCGAGGTCCGAGGACGTGTACTGCGACAGGCACCTCATTTCTGGTCAGAGACCTTCGGAACTGGCGACGGTTTCTGACCAGAAGCGAGGTCTCTGTGACGGTTGAGGGGAGGGCGTCGGGTGAGGGGCGACGGGAACCAACGACGCCGCTCGACCGTTACTGCGTGGCACCCAACCGAGGAGGCCCCGCATGACCATCGCGACGACGACGCTCCCTGATCTGCAGACACAGTTTCGCCGCCTCGCCGACCTCGGTGTTCCGGGCATGCCTGCGGAGTTGACCCTGGCGGGCCCGACTCCACCGGGCTCGCTGCTCGCGCTGAGTCCCGATGTGGTGCCGGCGTCGGTCCTGTCCGGGTTCTTGCGCCGCGCCGACAAGCCCGGTTTCGTGGTCGAGGACATGACCGACGTGGACCTGTTCGCACCGGTTGCTCCCGTCGAGTTGCCGGACACAGCGCTCTACCTGGTGACCGATCTCGACCGCGGCGATCACCTCCGAAACGCCTCGCCCAACGAGGCCATCGTCGAATTCGAGCGGGTTGGGCGCACCCCGCTGACCTTGAGCGAGGGGATCTGCTGGTTGCTGCAGCAGCCCGAACTGCTCGAACCCAACCACTGCTTCATGACGATCGGTTCGCGGCGCGTCAAGCCGAACGGGAAACTCGATGCACGAACGCCGGGCATCTGGATCTCCGGAGGCACCGGGCGCGACGGGACCCAGCGGCGCGACGCCCCGAAAGTGGGCTGGTGTTGGGCGGGCAACCGGCACACCTGGCTCGGATTCGCGTCGGGTACCGCACGACTAGCGGTGGGTTGATCCGTATGAAGTTGTGTCCGGATTCCGGACTCAACGTCACACGGATCGCGCTCGCCGCTATCGATGACCACCTGATGACGACCGAACGGGGCTACGAGGCTCGCGGGAGGGGACCGACGCCGTGTTGGTCCGCGGAAATGTCCGTCGCCGCCGCTAGAATCTCGAACAACTGTTCGGCAGTATTCCGGGAGGTTGTGTGCGTGTCATGGGGGTCGA
Source organism: Gordonia sp. NPDC003585 (assembly GCF_040610755.1). Taxonomy (NCBI): domain Bacteria; kingdom Bacillati; phylum Actinomycetota; class Actinomycetes; order Mycobacteriales; family Gordoniaceae; genus Gordonia; species Gordonia sp. NPDC003585. Next base: position 1,223 of record NZ_JBEXMX010000018.1, read on the forward strand.
TCCGGGACTGACCCGGTGCGGCATCGCCTTGGTCGAATCGGGGCGTGGCCGCGCGGTGACGGCACTCGACGTCGACGTGGTCCGCACGCCCGGTGACATGGACCTGGCCGATCGGCTGCTCGCCGTGTACACCGCGGCGTGCCATTGGCTCGATGTCCATCAGCCCGACGTGGTCGCGATCGAACGGGTCTTCGCGCAGAATCAGGTGTCCACCGCGATGGGCACCGCTCAGGCGGGTGGAGTGATCGCGCTGGCCGCCGGGCAACGGGACGTGCCAGTCCGGTTTCACACACCGTCGGAGGTCAAGGCCGCGGTGACCGGGAGTGGCCGGGCCGACAAGGCGCAGGTGACGGCGATGGTGACGCGGATTCTCGGAATGCAGACCAAACCGCGCCCGGCCGACGCCGCCGACGCACTCGCGCTGGCGATCTGTCACTGCTGGCGCGGACCGATGATGGAACGTATGGCGGCCGCACAACGGCAGGCCGACGAGGTTGCCGCACGGCACCGCCGACGCGTGGCGGCCGCGCGCGCAGGAAGGGACGCATGATCGCATCAGTTCGGGGTCCGGTCCTCGAGATTGCCCTCGACCACGCCGTGATCGATTGCGGCGGTGTGGGTTACCGGGTGCTGGCCACGCCGGCGACGCTGTCGAGGCTGCATCGCGGCGACGAGTCGACGCTGCTCACATCGATGATCGTGCGAGAGGACTCGATGACCCTGTACGGCTTCACCGAACCCGACGCACGAGCGCTCTTCGCGCTGCTGCAGACCGTGACCGGCGTCGGACCGCGGCTGGCGATGGCCACCCTGGCCGTTCTGGAACCCGAGTCGCTGCGTCGTGCGCTCGCCGAGTCCGACACCAAGGCGCTGACCTCGGTGCCGGGGATCGGCAAACGGGTGGCCGAACGCCTCGTCGTCGAGTTGCGCGACAAGGTGGACCGCCCAACCGGCGACAACACGGCGGCGGTCGCAGTGGTCGGTGGGATTCGAGAGCAGGTCGCAGACGCCCTTGTGGGACTCGGTTTCACCGCGGGGCCTGCGGAGAAGGCGGTCGCCGCGGTGCTCGCCGACACCCCCGACGCCGACGCATCCACAGCGCTTCGCCGATCGTTGGCGATGCTCGGGAAGGCGTCGTAGATGACGGATCGAGACGGCGGGTATTCGTCCGAGGAGCAGGAGCGGGAGGTCAGCGCACTGCCCGTGCGGTCCGACGGCGATCTCGACGCCGGACTGCGGCCCCGCTCGCTGGCCGACTTCATCGGGCAGCCGAGGGTCTGTGAGCAACTCGAACTCGTTCTGCACGGAGCGAAGGGCCGCGGCGGCACGCCCGACCACATCCTGCTGTCCGGACCACCCGGTCTGGGCAAGACCTCTCTCGCGATGATCATCGCCGCCGAGATGGGGGCAGCCATCCGCGTCACCTCCGGCCCCGCCCTCGAGCGGGCCGGTGACCTGGCCGCGATGCTGTCCAACCTGGTCGAGGGCGACGTGCTGTTCATCGACGAGATTCACCGCATCGCACGACCCGCCGAGGAGATGCTGTACCTCGCCATGGAGGACTTCCGGGTCGACGTCGTGGTCGGCAAGGGGCCGGGTGCCACCTCGATCCCGCTCGACGTCGCGCCCTTCACCCTGGTCGGCGCGACCACCCGCTCCGGATCGCTGACCGGCCCGCTGCGCGACCGATTCGGCTTCACCGCACACATGGAGTTCTACGACACATCCGAACTGGTCCTCGTGCTGCGCCGGTCGGCGGGGATTCTCGGGATCGTGTTGCGCGACGACGCCGCGTCGGAGATCGCAAGCCGGTCCCGCGGCACCCCGCGCATCGCCAACCGGCTGTTGCGCCGGGTCCGCGACTACGCGGAGGTGCGTGGCGACGGCACGATCACCGTCGACATCGCACGCGCCGCCCTTGCCGTGTACGACGTCGACGAACTGGGCTTCGACCGCCTCGACCGCGCCGTTCTCAATGCGTTGATCAGGGCATTCGGCGGCGGTCCGGTGGGGGTGTCGACGCTGGCGGTCGCCGTCGGCGAGGAACCGGCGACGGTGGAGGAAGTGTGCGAGCCGTTCCTGGTCCGTGCGGGCATGGTCGCGCGTACACCTCGCGGTCGAGTGGCCACCGCCGCTGCCTGGCACCATCTCGGGCTGACCCCGCCTGCGGGCGCCCTCAACGCGACATTCGGGGTTCGTCCACGTGATCTGGGGAACGGCACCCTCTTCGACGACCTCTGATCGGTGACCTGCGAGATCGGGCATCCCGGGCGGCATGGCACACTGGGAGGAGCGCCGTCGACCAGCGCGTCCGTGTTGTGGGCGCAGTCCACCGAGGTCGACGCAACAAGACCGCCGGGTACGCCCGTCGGCCACCACACCGACAAAGGACTGACGTTTCACCATGGAGTCTCTGCTCTTCCCCTTGCTGCTGGCCATGCTGGCGGTCTTCATGTTCATGACCATGCGCAAGCAGAAGAAGCGCATGTCCGAGATGCAGGAGATGCAGAGCGCCGTTGCCACCGGCACCCGTGTCCAGCTGACCTCCGGTCTGTTCGGCACCGTGATCGACGCGACCTCCTCGGACACCGTGGACGTCGAGATCGCGACCGGCGTGGTGACGCGCTGGAACCGGCTCGCGATCATGCGCGTCGTCCCGACCGATGAGGCCGCGGCGACCTACGCGGGTTACATCGAGCCCGAGGCCGATCCAGACGACTTTGACGCAGACGACTTCGAGGCCGAGGGCATCGACCTCGAGAAGAACGTCGACGACGCCGACGCCGCCCCGGACACCGCCGATCAGAAGCGCGACGGCGACAAGTAGCCCGGCGAGCCATCCCCGGCTCACCTGACAAACAGCACGACACGGACACCACTGCGAGGTCGGATATAACCCGCGGTGGTATGGGCCGGTACGGTTGGCCCCCGGTACGTCGGCCCCCGATAAGTTGGCCCCCGGATACGTTAGCGACTGTCCACCCGGCCGGTTGGCCGTGCAGTCAAAGGAGACTCGAAGAGCAGTGACAACAACTCGCCGCGCAGCGACAGGTTCACGGCGGGCGAAGCGGTCGGGACCCAGCCGTGAGATCCCGCCGTGGCAGCCGCTTGTCGTCTTCCTCGGATTGCTGGCCGTCGTGTACGGCCTCATCTTCTTCACCGGTGCCAAAACCCTGGAACCCAAGCTGGGTATCGACCTGCAGGGCGGCACCCGCGTCACGCTGACCGCTCGCACCGAGAACGGTCAACAACCCAACCGCGAACAGCTCGATCGGGCAAAGCAGATCATCGAGCAGCGCGTCAACGGCCTGGGCGTGTCCGGATCAGAGGTTGTCATCAACGGTGACAACCTGATCATCACCGTCCCCGGCAAGGACGGCTCGCAGGCCAAGTCGCTGGGGCAGACCGCGCGCCTCTACGTCCGGCCCGTCGTCGGTCAACCGGTGCCGGCCACGCCGCAGCCGCGCAAGCCCGACGATCAGAACCAGAACCCGGCGAACACACCGCAATCTCAGCAGGTGCAGGCCGCGATCGCCGAGCAGCGCAAGCTCCGCCAGGCCCCTGGCAACGCCGACCAGAAGACCATCGCCGCGCTCCAGGCGCAGATGGCCAAGATGGACTGCTCGAAGACGACGTCGGACCCGCTGATGGGTAACGATCTGCCCGACCAGTACCTGGTGGCGTGCTCCCAGGACGGCACCCAGGTCTATCTGCTGGGTCCGGAGATCATCGACGGCCGCGACATCAAGGAAGCGAGCGCGTCGACCGACCCGCAAACCGGTGAGTGGATCGTCACCCTCGAGTTCAAGGGCGACGCCGCCAAGTTCTGGCCGCAGTACACCGCAACCCATCGGGGCACGGCGACCGCGTTCACCCTCGACACCCGCGTCGTCTCGGCACCGGTGATCCAGGACGCCATCCCCGGCGGGTCGACCCGGATCAGCGGCGGCACCGCCGACCCGTTCACCGAGGCGTCCGCAGGCGACCTCGCGAACGTGCTGAAATACGGTTCGCTACCGCTGTCGTTCACCGCGTCGAACGCCGAAACCGTCTCTGCGACACTCGGTTTGTCGTCGCTGAAGGCGGGCCTGCTGGCCGGTGCCATCGGTCTGCTGGCGGTGCTCATCTACGCGCTGGCCTACTACCGGATGCTCGGCATCCTCACGTTCGCGTCGCTGGTGCTCTCGGGGCTGATGGTCTACGGCATCATCGTGCTGCTCGGGCGTTGGATCGGCTTCACCCTTGATCTCGCGGGCATCGCCGGTCTGATCATCGGTATCGGTATGACCGCGGACTCGTTCGTCGTCTACTTCGAACGAATAAAAGACGAGATGCGCGAGGGCCGAAGTTTCCGGTCCGCGGTCCCGCGGGGTTGGGCGAGTGCTCGACGCACCATCTGGTCGGGTAACGCGGTCAGCTTCATCGCAGCCGCGGTGATCTACATCCTTGCCGTCGGTGAGGTCCGTGGCTTCGCGTTCACCTTGGGTCTGACCACGATCCTGGACGTGGTGGTCGTGTTCCTGGTCACCCACCCGCTGGTGGTGCTGGCCTCGCGGAACAGCTTCCTGTCCAAGCCGAGCGTGAACGGTCTGGGCGCGGTGGCCGAGGTCGCCCGCCAGCGTCGGGTCTCCACCCGTGCGACGGATCAGACCAGTGACGGCAGGCAGGACACGACCACCGCGGCGAAAGGATCGGCGAAATGACCAAACCCACCGACCGTTCCGCGGGCGACGGCAAGACCGATGTGATCGAGCCGGCGGCAGGCAGTGACGCCGACTTCGTCGCCGACACTCGCCGCTCCTTCCTGTCCCGGCTCTACACCGGAACCGGTGCGTTCGAGATCGTCAGCCGACGCCGCATGTGGTACGGCATCACCGCCGGCATCCTGCTGATCTGTGCGCTGTCCATCGGTGTGCGCGGGTTCAGCCTGGGCATCGACTTCGAGGGTGGCACCCAGATCTCGATCCCGGTGTCGACCGGGGTCAATGCCGACTCGGTCGAGAAGATCGTCGGCGACACCCTCGGGGGTGCGCCGGAGTCGGTGCAGACCGCGGGTTCGGGGAGCAGCGAGACGGTGCAGGTTCGGACCGAGACGCTGTCCTTGCAGCAGGCCGAGGCCGTCAATCAGGCTCTCGTGGCGGAGTTCGGGCCCGAACTCACCACCGAGGAGATCAGCATCTCGGACGTGAGTTCCACCTGGGGTCGCGAGATCACCGAGAAGATGCTGATCGCGCTCGCGGTGTTCCTGGTCATCGTGTTCGTCTACATCGCGGTGCGCTTCGATCGAGAGATGTCGATAGCGGCGATGGCGTCGCTGTTCTTCGACATCCTCTGCACCGCCGGTGTGTACTCGCTGGTCGGCTGGGAGGTCACGCCCGCCACCGTGATCGGACTGCTCACGATTCTCGGTTTCTCGCTGTACGACACCGTCGTCGTGTTCGACAAGGTGTCCGAGAACACGCGGTCGGTGCTGCAGACCACGCGTCGCACCTACGGCGAACAGGCGAACCTGGCGATCAACCAGACCCTGATGCGTTCGATCAACACCACCGTCATCTCCGTGCTGCCGATCATCGCGCTCATGGTGATCGCGGTGTGGCTGCTCGGCGTCGGCACGCTGAAAGACCTCGCCCTCATCCAGCTCGTGGGCGTGGTCGTCGGCGCCTACTCGTCGATCTTCCTCGCCGCGCCCCTGCTGGTGACGCTGAAGGAGCGTCGCCCCGAGATCGCCCGGCACACCAAGAAGGTGCTCGACCGTCGTGCCGGGGTGGAACCTGCAGAGGAGTTCCGTCCGCGCAGCGGACGTGCTGGTCGGGTCAGCACCAGCAAGGTTTCGGGTGCGCCGGGCCGGGCCGGCGCGAAGGCCAGATCGGGCGCGGGCGACACGGACGACGCGCGGCCCACCGGAAAACGCCGGCGCGCGCGCTAGTCTCGGCTCGTGGTGACGAGGTCCAGGTCGTTGGTGCGCGCGGTTTCGGTGCTTTTCGGCCTGTCGCTCCTTGCCGGATTGGTCTCGGCATGTGGCGACGACGGGCCGCCGTCCATCAACTACGTCGTCGACGCGCGGGTGATCACCTACAACGCCAACACGGTGTCGGGCAACTCCGACGGCGCCCTCATGGTGACCGGTCGTCTCTTGCCCGGGTTCAGTCTGCTCGGCCCGCAGGGGCAGGTGGTGCCCGACCGCGATGTCGGCGTGGTGACCCGCGTACCCGGCTCTCGTCTGACGCTGCGCTACGAGTTCGACCCCGAGGCGGCGTTCTCCGACGGCGTCGCTCTCGACTGTGACGACCTGCTGCTGGCGTGGGCGGCGATGAGCGGGCGGTTCGACGGCTTCACCCCCGCCACCACCGCGGGTTATCGCGACATCGAATCGGTCGACTGCGCGGCCGGGGAGCGGACCGCGACCGTCACCTTCAAGCCCGGTCGTGAGTACCAGGACTGGGCGGCGCTGTTCGGTGCCGGCACGATGATGCCCGCCCATGTGGTTGCGAGCGACGCCGGCATCGCCGACATCGTCGACCCCATCCGAGCGGGCAACGACGACGTCATCCGGCGGATCGCCGGTGCGTGGAACAACGGATTCCCGCTCGTGCCAGGGCCGATCGACGCGGCCCGCCTGCCTGCGTCTGGACCTTTCCGGGTCGACCGGTACTCGCGGACCGACGGGTTGGTGCTCGTCCCCAACGAGAAATGGTGGGGGGATCGCCCCAAAGCCGGGCGCATCGTCGTGTGGGGCCGCGGAACGGACGCCACGCGGAGGCTCCCCGACGGCCGATTCGACATCGCCGACATCACCACGGGCATGGTCGACGCGGAGGTGTCCGGGTCGAGTCCGACGAATCCCGCTCGAGCGCTCGCCGTGGAACAACTGGTCCTGGCCGATCGCGGAGTCTTCGCCGACGTGCGTGTCCGTCGGGCATTCGCGTCGTGCGTCCCGCGCGATGGGTTGGCGCGACAGTTCGGGGCAGGTGCACGGATGTGGAATCAGCGGATCCTCGCACCCGCCGACAATCTCGCCGGCCAGATAAACAACGAATTCGGCCGCGCCTACCAGCGGCCCGACCTTCCTCGCGCCCGCAACCTTCTCGAGCAGCGTCGGCAGGGCGCAGGGGCGGTGCGGGTGCGGATCGGCTATCTCGGCCCGACGGCCCGGTGGCAGCAGATGGTTCGGGTGATCGCCGACTCCTGTGCACGAGCCAACATCACCGTCGAGGATGTGTCGACACCCCAGATGGGTCCGACGGAACTCGGTCGAACCGCGGACGCTTTGCTCGTCGCGTCGGGAGCGACGTCGGCTGCGGCCGGAGCCGCAGATCCGACACGCGACGCCTATGCCCTGCGCGGCGGTGACCCGCTCAACCTGTCCGACTTCCGTGACCCGCAGGTGAGTCGGGCCGTCGACCAACTCGCGGTGTCGGACTCGGTCACCGAGCGTCTGCCACTGATCCGGGCGATCGAGAACGCTGCGTGGACGGCCCTCCCGTCGATCCCGCTGTTCGCTGCTCCCCGCGTGTACCGGTGGAATGATCGGGTGGGCAATGTGGTTGCCGGGCTCGGACGTTCGGGTACCGGCTGGAATATGGATCGGTGGTTTCTGCGGTGAGTGATCGATGATGAGTGATCAATGCGCGGGGGTTCGTTGATGGGCACGTCATCTCCGGATACGACCGGGCCTGCGCTCACCCGGGCGCGTGCGGCCATCGATCGTCACGCCCGACGGGTGGCCGACTTCCCGAGCCCGGGCATCGCGTTCAAGGACCTCACACCGGTACTCGCCGACGCCGCCGGCTTGTCGTCGATCGTCACCGCGTTGACCCACGGCTGCCGTGACATCGAGCTCGTCGCGGGTATCGATGCGCGCGGGTTCCTGCTCGGCGGCGCTGTCGCTCGTGAGCTCGGTGTCGGTGTCCTCGCCGTTCGCAAGGGCGGCAAACTTCCCCCTCCGGTGAAGTCGGTGAGCTACACCCTCGAGTACGGCACGGCAACCCTGGAGATCCCGGCGGACGGCATCGACATCAGCGGACTACGAGTGCTCCTGGTCGACGACGTCCTGGCGACCGGCGGAACGGCCGTCGCCGCCGCGGAGTTGCTGAACGGTTCCGGGGCTCGTGTCGTCGGGGTCGCGGTGATCATGGAACTCGGCGGGCTCGACGGCCGCGGCACCATCGCGCGCGGGCTGGGGACCGACCTCCCGGTGCATTCGGTCGCGGTCGACTGATCCCCGGAGTGCGTGACCGACCCGCCGGCCGTCGGAAATCTGTACCTGGAAGCCCGACCACGTGCATGGTGCACATGGTCGGGCTGAGGGGTACAGAGATCCAACGGTGTGACATGGCGAATAGACTGGACCGATCGACAACGACCGCAGCGGGAGGAGCAGCCGATGACCGACGAACCCGACATCGTCGCGCGGGACTCCGGAACAGTCGTCCGCAACGGTGCTTCCGCCGACACCGAGCTCGGCGCCCACTCTGGCCTGGACACACCTGGCGGTGACGGCCGACGGTCGAACGACGCGACGACCACCGAGTCCGACAAGACAGGCCCGGACATGACAGGGCCGGACAAGACAGGGCCAGACCAGGCTGTGGCACCCGTGTCGCCACCGGCAACGGCCCCGGGCGCCGACACCGCCGACACGCCGCCTGCGCGACCGCAGGCGTCGCAGACGTCGTCGGCGTCGAGGCGGGTCCGCGCTCGACTCGCCCGCCGGATGACGGCGACCCGCAGCCAGGTAAGACCGGTCCTCGAACCGCTGGTGACGCTGCATCGCGAGATCTACCCGAAGGCCGATGTCGCGCTGCTGCAGCACGCCTACGACGTCGCAGATGAACGCCACCGCGGTCAGCGCCGCAAGTCCGGCGACCCGTACATCACCCATCCGCTCGCCGTCGCCACCATCCTGGCCGACCTCGGGATGGACACCACCACATTGGTGGCGGCGTTGCTCCACGACACCGTGGAGGACACCGGCTACACGCTCGACGCACTCGAGAAGGACTTCGGGCCCGAGGTCGCCCACCTCGTCGACGGCGTCACCAAACTCGACAAGGTGGCACTCGGCAGCGCCGCCGAGGCCGAGACCATCCGCAAGATGATCATCGCGATGGCGCGGGATCCGCGGGTGCTCGTCATCAAGGTGGCCGATCGACTGCACAACATGCGCACGATGCGGTTCCTGCCGCCCGAGAAGCAGGCGCGCAAGGCGCGTGAAACGCTGGAAGTCATTGCGCCGCTTGCGCATCGGCTGGGGATGGCAACCGTCAAATGGGAACTCGAGGACTTGTCCTTCGCGATCCTGCATCCCAAGCGGTACGAGGAGATCGTGCGTCTGGTGGCCGATCGCGCCCCGTCCCGGGACACCTATCTCGCGCGGGTGCGCGCCGACATCAACAACGCGTTGTCGGGGGCACGGATCAACGCGACGGTGGAAGGTCGCCCCAAGCACTACTGGTCGATCTACCAGAAGATGATCGTCAAGGGCCGCGACTTCGACGACATCCACGACCTGGTCGGCATGCGGATTCTGTGCGAAGAGGTACGCGACTGCTACGCGGCCGTCGGCGTCGTTCATTCGCTGTGGCAGCCGATGGCCGGCCGGTTCAAGGACTACATCGCCCAACCGCGGTTCGGCGTGTACCAGTCGCTGCACACCACGGTGATCGGACCCGAGGGAAAACCTCTCGAGGTGCAGATCCGGACCGAGGAGATGCACCGCACCGCAGAGTTCGGTATCGCCGCGCACTGGCGCTACAAGGAGGGCGGTTACAAAGACCGCAAGCGTCGTTCCGACATCACCGAGATCGACGACATGGCCTGGATGCGGCAACTGCTCGACTGGCAGCGGGAGGCGGCCGACCCGGGCGAGTTCCTGGAGTCGCTCCGCTACGACCTCGCGGTGCGGGAGATCTTCGTCTTCACCCCCAAGGGCGACGTCATCACGCTGCCTGCCGGTTCCACGCCGGTCGACTTCGCCTACGCGGTGCACACCGAGGTGGGTCATCGCTGTATCGGTGCCCGCGTCAACGGTCGTCTGGTCGCCCTCGAGCGGCAGCTGGAGAACGGTGAGGTGGTGGAGGTCTTCACCTCCAAGGCGCCCAACGCCGGACCGTCCAAGGACTGGCAGTCGTTTGTGGTGTCACCACGCGCCAAGGCCAAGATCCGGCAGTGGTTCGCCAAGGAGCGTCGCGAAGAGGCCCTGGAGACCGGCAAGGACGCGATCGCCAAAGAGGTCCGCCGCGGTGGCCTTCCGCTGCAGCGATTGATGAGCGCCGAATCGATGGCCGCAATCGCCAAGGAACTGCGCTACAACGACGTCACCGCGTTGTACACGGCGGTCGGGGAGAACCACGTGTCGGCACGGCACGTGGTCAACCGGCTGGTCGCGGCACTCGGCGGGATCGACGACGCGGCCGAGGAGATCGCCGAACGGTCCACCCCGTCGACCATGCCGACACGCGCGCGGCAGGGCGGTGACGCGGGCGTCGTCGTCGAAGGTGTCGACAACGTCGTCATCAAGCTCGCCAAGTGCTGCACGCCGGTCCCCGGCGACGAAATCCTCGGATTCGTGACCCGCGGCGGCGGGATCAGCGTGCACCGGACCGACTGCACCAATGCGGAATCGCTGCGCCAGCAGGCCGAACGCATCATCGACGTCGCGTGGGCGCCGTCACCTGAGTCGGTGTTCCTGGTGGCCATCCAGGTCGAGGCCCTCGACCGCCACCGCCTGCTCTCCGACGTCACCAAGGTGCTCGCCGACGAACGGGTGAACATACTGTCGGCCTCGGTCACGACCAGCCGCGATCGCGTGGCCATCAGCAAGTTCACCTTCGAGATGGGCGACCCCAAGCATCTCGGTCACGTGCTCAACGTCGTGCGCAACGTCGAGGGTGTCTACGACGTCTACCGGGTCACCTCGGCCGCCTGAACGGCCGAGGTGACGGCGGCGTCAGTCGACTGTGGCGGTCTGGATCTCGACCGGCAACTTGGGTCGCCCGTCCTGTGCCTGACCGGCCGGACCCGGGGTGATGCCGCCCGCGTAGATCTTGTCGAGCACCGCCAGCCCCGCCTCGTCGACCTTGCCGACGACGGAGTAATCCGCGGCGAGCTGGCTGTCCTGGATCACCAGGAAGAACTGGCTGGAGCCGGTGTTGGACGCCTGTCCGCTGTTGTTGCTGTTCGCGATCGCGATCGTGCCGCGCGGGTAGATCACCGGTCCGGCACCGCCGTACGGGCTCGGGGGCCCTGCGGGCTGCAGGTTCGTCGGCGGTTCGTCGGGGCTCGCCCATCCTGGGCCGCTCTGCCCGGTGGCGGTGGGATCGCCGCACTGCAACACCTTCAGCGATGCGCCGGTGGTCATGCGGTGACACGGGGTGCCGTCGTAGAACTTGTCGTCGATCAGCGAGATGACCGCACCGGTGTTGCACGGTGCCGACGCGTGGTCGAAGGTGACCGGGATGGCGCCTTGATTGGTGTTGAACGAGCCCTGCGTCGTACCCGAATTGGGTTGCTTGTCATCGGGTTTCGGCACCGTGCGGATCTTGGCCTGGCCCAGCCGGACGGCCTCGTTGGTCTCGGTCGCGAACTTGCGGTACAGCTCGTACTGATTCGGCTGCACCTGCGGCGGCGGCTGCACCGGGACGGTCTGCAGGTTGTTCGGCTTGTCGGTGTAGGTGCAGTCCTTGTGAGCGGCGTTGAACCGGTCGGTCTGGATCTTGTCGACGATGAAGTAGGTCGCGGTGCCGACGATCGCGATCACCACTGCAGCAGACACCGACGAGATGATGATCTTGCGCTTCTTGCGTGCCCGCTGTTCGGCGTCGAGGCGTGCCTTCAGCTTGCGCTTGGCCGCCTCGCGACGCTCGGTGTTGGTCGTCGTGCGGGTACTCGCCGCGACGACGGTGTCGGCGTCCGCCGTGTCCTTCTTGTCATCCCCGCCGTCGGTGTCCCCGCCGTCTTTCTTGCTGACGTCCTTCTTACTGACGTCGACCGTGGTGGCGTCATCGTCGGTGACGCTGTCCGGGGTGTCGCTGTCGGGGTCCAGTTTGTCCTTGGGATCGGTCGGATCGCTCGGCTCTTTGTTGCTCGACACGCTCTAACGCCCTCCTGATGCGCTGCGACGGTGACCGGGCAGTGGCGCCGGACACCCCATGCAGTCTGCCAGCACTGCCTGTGAACTTCGCGCACCGGGTCGAATGACACAATGGTCGACATGCTGATCACCGGATTCCCCGCGGGGATGTTCCAGACGAACTGCTACATCGTCGCGTCAGGTCCGGGGAGTGACGCGGTGATCGTCGACCCCGGCCAGGATGCGGCCGCCCGGGTGCGCGAGTTGCTCGCCGAGAACGATCTCACGCCCGTCGCGGTCCTGCTCACTCACGGGCATCTCGACCACACCTGGAATGCGCAGGAGTTGTGTGACGAGTATTCGATCCCGGCCTACATCCATCCGGCCGATCGGCCGATGCTCGCCGATCCCGGCAAGGGTCTCGGACGCGCCCTGGCTCCGATGGTCGGTGCACTGCGTTTTCGCGAACCGGAGAAGGTGATCGAATTCGTCGACGGCGAGCCCGTCGAATTGGCCGGCCTGCGTTTCACCGTCGACCTCGCGCCCGGCCACACACAGGGTTCGGTCCTGTTGGGTCTCGATGTGCCGGTCGTGGCGCAGGACGCGGCGCCCGACTCCACCCCGGAAGTGATCGGGGTGTGCTTCGCCGGTGACGTCTTGTTTGCGGGGTCCATCGGGCGCACCGACCTGCCCGGGGGAGATCATCAGCAGTTGCTGACGTCGATCGCGACGAAGCTGCTGCCGTTGCCCGATGACACCCAGGTGTTGCCCGGGCACGGACCCCAGACGTCGATCGGTGCGGAACGGGCCACCAACCCGTTCCTGGTCGATCTCGCACCACAGGGCGACCCGTCGTCGTCGGCGGCAATCAAGAAGGGACGATTCGGACTGTGAGCGGAGGCTTTCAGGCGCCTCGGGGCATTCCCGACTACTACCCGCCGGCATCCGCGGATTTCCGGCGCGTGCGCGACACCCTCACCGACGCGGCGCGTCGTGCCGGATACGGCCACATCGAACTGCCGGTGTTCGAGGACACCGCGTTGTTCGCCCGCGGCGTCGGCGAGTCCACCGATGTGGTGAGCAAGGAGATGTACACCTTCGCCGACCGCGGCGACCGTTCGGTGACGCTGCGCCCCGAGGGCACCGCCGGCGTGATGCGCGCGGTGATCCAGCACGGCCTCGACCGCGGGCAACTGCCGGTGAAACTCAGCTACGCCGGCCCGTTCTTCCGCTACGAGAAGCCGCAGACCGGTCGTTACCGGCAACTGCAGCAGGTGGGCGTCGAGGCGATCGGCGTCGACGATCCGGCGCTGGACGCCGAGGTGATCGCGATCGCCGACGAAGGGTACCGGCGGCTCGGGTTGTCGGGCTTCCGCCTGGAGATCACCTCGCTGGGGGACGACGAGAGTCGGCCTCGTTATCGAGAAGCATTGCAGCAGTTCCTCTTCGGGCTCGACCTCGACGAACCGACCCGGCAGCGGGCACAGATCAACCCGTTGCGGGTCCTCGACGACAAACGGCCCGAGATCAAGGCCGCGACCGCCGACGCGCCGCTGCTGATCGACTACCTCACCGACGACGCGCGGGCCCACTTCGACCTCGTATTGGCCCACCTCGACCGTCTCGGGGTGCCCTACGAACTCAACCCTCGTCTGGTGCGCGGCCTCGACTACTACACGAAGACCACCTTCGAGTTCGTCCACGATGGACTCGGTGCGCAGTCCGGCATCGGTGGCGGCGGACGTTACGACGGTTTGATGAAGCAACTCGGCGGCAAACAGGACCTGTCCGGGATCGGCTTCGGTCTCGGTGTCGACCGGACCATGCTGGCTTTGGAGGCCGAAGGTGTGGCCGGTGTCGAGGCCGCGCGATGCGCGGTCTTCGGTGTGCCGCTCGGAGCGGCCGCCAAGGCCGAATTGGTCGGCGTCGCAGGACAACTGCGTGCCGCCGGAGTCAGCGTCGACCTGGCCTACGGCGACCGCGGGCTCAAGGGCGCGATGAAGGCCGCGGACCGTTCCGGTGCGCGATTGGCGCTGGTGCTCGGGGACCGTGAACTGGAGGAACGGGTGGTCGAGGTCAAGGACCTCACCAACGGGGAGCAGCGTCGGGTGTCGCTCGACCGAATCGTCGACGAGGTGGTCGGCGCGCTCGCCGGTTGACCGCGCTAACGCGTCTGCCTCTCCCGCTCCCTGCGCCTGGATCCGTGGAAGCGTCTCGAAGGATGTCCGCAACGACGCAGACCGGCCCACCTCCGCTCCCTGAGGTGCTCGAGGCGCTAGTCGAGAGCCTCGAAGGGCTGGTGAGACAGGGCAATTCGGTGACCAAGTAGCGACGGTCACCAGGCCTTCGAGGCTCCTCGCCAGCGCTCGTCGCACCTCAGGCAGCGGAATTTCGGGCTCAGCTCTGCCTTCCACGGATCGGGGCCGAGGTGCGAGCGAAGCGGCGGAACGACGCCGGGGGCGGCCGTCAGCGGGCCATCTCGGCCGACAGGACGTCGAGGGTCACGCCGCCCAATACCAGTGCGCGAGTGTGGAAGTCCTTGAGCGTCCAGTCGGGGTGGGCGGCGAGTGCGTCGGTCCGGGCCTGTTCCCACACCCGCTGTCCGAGTGCGTAGGACGGGGCCTGGCCGGGCCACCCGAGGTAGCGGTCGAGTTCGAACCGGAGCACCGCGGCGTCCATCGCCACCGAGTTGTTGAGGAACACCCATGCCTTCTCGGCATCCCAGACACCGCCGCCGAGCGACGCGGGAGCCGGTAGTCCGCAGTGCACGCCGATGTCCACCACAACCCGGGCGGCACGGAACCGCTGACCGTCGAGCATGCCCATGCGGTCGCCCGGATCGTCGAGCCAGCCGAGTTCGGCCATCAGACGTTCGGCATAGAGTGCCCATCCCTCGCCGTGGCCCGAGGTGAAGGACGCGAGTTTGCGCCAGGAATTCAGATCGGGATCGACAATCGACGAACCCAGTTGCAGGTGATGGCCGGGCACACCCTCGTGGTAGACGGTCGTCTTCTCGCGCCACGTGTGGAAGACCGTCTGACCCGGGGGCACCGACCACCACATGCGGCCCGGGCGTGACAGGTCGGCCGTCGGCTGGGTGTAGTAGATGATCCCGGTTGCCGACGGGGCGAGACGGCATTCGAGCCGAGTGAGTCGTTCGGGTATCTCCACATGACGTCCGGCGAGGCCCGCCACCGCGGCGTCCGACGTCTCCTGCATCCACGCGACGAAGGCGTGACGATCGTTGATCTGGTACTGCGGCAAGGTGTCCAGGTGCTCGAGCGCCTCGGCGACCTCGCCGCTCGTCACGAGATCCGCTGCGATGGTGCGTTGTTCGGCGACGATCGCGTCGAGCCGGTCGAACGCCCAGTGATACGCCTCGTCCGGGTCGATGTCGGCGCCGAGATAGACCGGGAGATGGAGCAGGTACCGGTCGCGGCCGACGCCGTCGGCGACCTGGGCATCGTGCAATACGTCGGATCGAAGATGGTCGGCAAACCGGTGGAACGCATCGTCGGCTGCGTCGAGTGCGCGGCGAAGGGAATGCGACATCGCCGGATCAGCAGCGATCGACGACGTGTTCGTGGCAATCGCCCGCGCGGCGCCGACGGCCTGCTCGGCGACTCGTTCGACCTGTCTGCGGGCCAACGGCGGCCCGAATCTGCGCCGGTGTTCGAGACCGTCGACAACGGATTCGAGGCACGCCGGAATCCCTGCGACGCGCTCGACGAACACCTCGCGTTGCTCCTCGGTATCGGTGGCCATGAGGTCGAAGATGTCGCGGATCGCCTGCAGCGGCGACGCGATGACATTGCACACCCCGGTGCTCTCGCCGGCGTCGGCCAGCGCGATCTCACGTGTCAGGGTCGCGCGCATCGTGGCGACGGTCACGGCGTCGACATGGTCGGCGATCGGGGCCACGCCCAGCGCTGCGAGGGTGTCGGCGGCCGCGGCCCGACGGCCGGCCTGCGCGGCGGCAGA
Source organism: Gordonia sp. NPDC003585 (assembly GCF_040610755.1). Lineage (NCBI taxonomy): Bacteria > Bacillati > Actinomycetota > Actinomycetes > Mycobacteriales > Gordoniaceae > Gordonia > Gordonia sp. NPDC003585. The sequence continues at coordinate 17,277 of NZ_JBEXMX010000018.1, forward strand.
GAAATCGGTGAGTAGATGATCGTGCTCGGCGATGCCGACCTCGGTGGCGAACAGCGGATCCAGGGTGGCCAGCCGGTACAGGTGACGTTCGGCGACGGCGTCGACCGCGGTGGGTGAGCGTCTGGCATCCTCAGGAGCCGGGATCGTCGTCACAGGTCGTTGGTGGCGAAGGTGTCACATTTGCGTGGGTCACCGGACTGGTAACCGATTCCGAACCAGCGGGACCGTTGCTCGGCGGACCCGTGGGTCCAGCCCTCTCGGTTGGAGTTGGCTCCCTGGATGGAATCGTCGCCGATGGCCTTGGCGGTCTGCCCGACACGCTGGATGTCGGCCGGAGTGAGTGGCTTGAGCAAGGCATCTCCGCTGCCATCGTCGGCGTGGTTGGCCCAGACCCCGGCCAGACAGTCGGCCTGCAATTCGATGCGTACCGACCCGTTGTTGCCCATCCGCTGTCCCTTTGTCAGCACGCCGGTCAGGTTCTCGACGTGATGTCCGAACTCGTGGGCGATCACGTATTCCTGGGACAGGGCGTCGTTGCTGCCACCGAGTTGACCGACGAGAACATCGTCGAAGAAGGTCGGATCGACGTAGACGGTCTGGTCGGCCGGGCAGTAGAACGGACCGGTGGCCGACGTCGCGGCACCGCAGCCGGTGTTCACCGAGCCCGAGAAGACCTTGGTGCGCGGGGCGGTGTAGCCGTCCATCAGGTTCGGCCACACGACGTTGAGGCTGGCCGCGGTCGCCTTGATCCGGCAGATCGCGTCCCCCTGATTGGCCATCTCGTAGGTGCAGGAGGCCAGATGCTGATCGATCGCGGTCTGCGACGACGTGGTCGAACTCTGGTCGTTGGTCGAGTTGCCCAGGATCTGTCCGGGGTTCACCCCGAACAGCAGGGCGACGATTGTGATGATCAGGCCGGCGCCGCCGCCGAGTGCGATGCGCCCACCGCCGCCGCCACCTCCGCCACCGGAGACGTCGGCACCCTCGATCGATCCACTGCCTTGGAAGGTCACCTCCTGATTCTGGCACGTGCGACTCGGTTTCCCCGGAGATTGTCGCGACGCCGATTCCCCGCGCCGCGGCGAGCGTCGTTTCCGGTGGCCGGGTGTGGCGTGCCTGCGGGGATGGGGCACCATGGACTACCGGTCAGGTGCACGAGTGTCGTGCGCCGCCGCGCCCGCTTTGATCTCTCTGGGGAAGGACCCTTCAGTGCTTCGCACGCATTCCGCAGGTTCGCTTCGTCGCGCCGACGCGACGCAGACCGTCACCGTCGCCGGCTGGGTGGCGCGGCGTCGAGACCACGGCGGTGTGGTGTTCATCGATCTGCGCGATTCCACCGGACTCGTGCAGGTGGTGTTCCGCGACGAGGCGGTGGCCGCCGCGGCGCACCGGCTGCGTGCGGAGTTCTGTGTCGCGGTGACCGGCGTCGTCGAGGTGCGGCCCGACGGCAGCGAGAACCCCAACCTCGCGTCGGGTGAGATCGAGATCAACGCCGCCTCCCTCGAGGTGCTCAACGAGTCGGCGCCGCTGCCGTTCCAGCTCGACGAGACGCCCGGTGAGGAGACCCGCCTGCGCTACCGCTACCTGGATCTGCGCCGGGAGGGGCCCAGTGCCGCGATCCGTCTGCGCTCCAAGGTGAATGCGGCCGCGCGTGGCGTGCTCGCTGCACACGACTTCGTGGAGATCGAGACCCCCACCCTGACGCGGTCGACGCCGGAGGGCGCCCGCGACTTCCTGGTGCCCGCACGTCTGCAACCCGGCACTTTCTACGCCCTGCCACAGAGCCCGCAGCTGTTCAAGCAGTTGCTGATGGTGGCGGGCATGGAACGCTACTTCCAGATCGCGCGCTGCTACCGCGACGAGGACTTCCGCGCCGACCGCCAACCCGAGTTCACCCAGCTCGACATCGAGATGAGCTTCGTCGACCAAGACGACGTGATCGCGCTGGCCGAAGACGTCCTGGTGGCGCTGTGGCGGCTGATCGGGGTGGAGATCACCACACCCATCCCGCGCATGACCTACGCAGACGCCATGCGCCGATTCGGTTCGGACAAGCCCGATCTCCGCTTCGGCATCGAGTTGGTCGAGTGCACGGAGTTCTTCTCCGACACCCCTTTCCGCGTCTTCCAGGCCCCCTACGTCGGTGCGGTCGTCATGCCGGGTGGTGCCTCGCAACCGCGCCGGCAGCTCGACGCGTGGCAGGAGTGGGCCAAGCAACGTGGGGCCAAGGGGCTCGCCTACGTCCTCGTGCAGGAGGACGGCACGTTGGGCGGACCGGTGGCCAAGAACCTGTCCGACGCGGAGCGCGACGGTCTCCTCGCCCACGTCGGCGCCGCCCCGGGTGACTGTGTGTTCTTCGCAGCGGGCCCCGCCAATGCCCAGCGAGCGTTGCTCGGTGCCGCGCGCGGCGAGATCGCGTCCCGTCTGGGGTTGATCCCCGGCGCCGGGAGCGAAGCGAGCGGGCCGAATACGGACAGTGGGGCCTGGGCATTCACGTGGGTCGTCGACGCGCCGCTGTTCGAGCCGGCCGGCGACGCCACCGCATCCGGCGATGTCGCGGTGGGCTCGGGGGCGTGGACCGCGGTGCACCACGCGTTCACCGCACCCAAGCCGGAGTCGGTGGATGCGCTCGAGACCGATCCCGGATCTGCGCTGGCCTACGCCTACGACATCGTGTGCAACGGCAACGAGATCGGCGGCGGCTCCATTCGTATCCATCGTCGCGACATCCAGGAACGGGTGTTCGCGATCATGGGGATCGACCACGACGAGGCGCAGGAGAAGTTCGGCTTCCTGCTCGACGCGTTCGCGTTCGGCGCGCCGCCGCACGGCGGCATCGCCTTCGGCTGGGACCGCATCACCGCCCTGCTTGCCGGCGAATCGTCGATTCGCGAGGTGATCGCGTTCCCCAAGTCCGGCGGTGGCGTCGACCCGCTCACCGACGCGCCGGCCCCCATCACGCCGGAGCAGCGCAAGGAGTCGGGCATCGACGCCAAGCCGGTGGTCCGTGCAGCGGCAGGGGAGAAGGCGCCTGGAGCCGAGCCGACGGCCTGATGTCGGGCTCCTGACTTCGACGGTGATCTTGGGTACACCCGGCCGCGAGCCGGACCCTGTCCACTCGGCATCTGCGTCTCATGTGTGATGAGATTTCAGACCATGGGTAGTAGGTTTCGGGGCTCGAGTCGGGAGGCGATCAGGTGACGATCAAGGTTGCGTTGGAACATCGGACGAGCTACGCATTCGACCGCCCGACGACGATCCACCCCCATGTGGTGCGGCTGCGGCCGGCACCCCATTCGCGCACGCCCATCGAGGCCTACTCGCTCAAGGTCGAACCGGGCGATCACTTCCTCAACTGGCAGCAGGATGCGTTCAGCAATTACATGGCGCGCCTGGTGTTCCCGGACCCCTCGACGACGCTGAGCATCACCGTGAGTCTGGTCGCCGACCTGACCGCCATCAACCCGTTCGACTTCTTCATCGAAGACTGGGCCGAGCACTACGGGTTTGAGTATCCCGAAGACTTGCACGCAGATCTCGAGATCTTCCTGAGGCCCGTCGGCGTGACCGAAGGGGAGTTCGCCGGGGCCCCCGTCCACCCGTCTATAGCCGCGTTCGCCGCCGAGCACAAGCCGGTCGGCAAGGTCCGCATCATCGACTTCCTGGTCGCCCTCAACCAGGCGGTTCGCGACGCTGTCGGGTACACCGTTCGACTCGAGTCCGGTGTGCAGACACCGGAATTCACGCTGTCGAGTGCCATCGGGTCGTGCCGCGACTCGGCCTGGCTGCTGGTCGCGCTGCTGCGTGAGCTCGGTCTGGCGGCCCGGTTCGTCTCGGGATACCTGGTCCAGCTGACCTCCGACGTCAAATCCCTCGACGGCCCGTCGGGTCCCGACGCGGACTTCACCGATCTGCATGCCTGGACCGAGGTGTACCTGCCCGGTGCCGGTTGGGTCGGCATGGATCCGACGTCGGGTCTGTTCGCCGGTGAGGGCCACATCCCGCTGGCCGCCACACCGAATCCGGGCGGTGCGGCGCCGATCACGGGTGCGACCGGTCCGTGCCACGCCACCCTCGACTTCTCCAACACGGTCACCCGGTTCCATGAGGATCCGCGGGTCACCTTGCCCTACACCCCCGATCAGTGGGATCGGGTGGTGGAACTCGGCGCCAAGGTGGATGCGCTGATGAAACGCCGGGATGTCCGGCTGACGATGGGCGGCGAACCGACGTTCGTATCGATCGACAACCAGACGGACCCGGAGTGGACCACCGCCGCAGACGGTCCGCACAAGCGCCTGCTGGCCTCGCGGCTGTCCGAACGACTTCGCGAGGCATACGCGCCGTCCGGACTCGTCCAGCGCAGCCAGGGCAAGTGGTATCCGGGTGAACCCCTGCCGCGCTGGCAGATCGCGTTGATGTGGCGCGAGGACGGCGAGCCGATCTGGCGCAACCCCGACCTGCTGGCCGATCCGTGGGCGACCGCCGAGGATTGCGCCCGCAGCATCGACGTGGAGACCAGTGGACCGTCGCCGGATTCGCCCGGTGACGCGACACCGGCGCAGAAGCTGCTGACGGCGTTCGCGAAAGCCCTCGGCCTGCCGACCGAGCAGGTGCTCGCCGCCTACGAGGACCCACTTGTCCGGATGGGGGAGCTCGTCGCCCTGCCACCGGGCAAGCCCAGCGCCGATCCGACCGTGCAGACGGCCCGTGCGGCCGCACTGGCCGAGGCCGCAGCGGAGGCGGAGGACGACGAGGACATCGACCCACCCGCCGACTCGACCGCCGCACGAGAAGAGCTCCTGGCCAAGCTCGACGCCGCGGTCAATCAGCCCACCGCATATCTCCTGCCGCTGAGCCGTTCGGAGGACGGAACCGCATGGCAGAGCGCCAAGTGGACCACCCGCCGCGGACGTGTGGTGTTGACCCCCGGCACGTCGCCGGCCGGCCTGCGTCTGCCGCTGAACTCGCTCTCGTGGGGGCCGGCCCCGACATTCTTCGAGGCCGATCCGACCGCGCGCCCCGACGATCTACCTGCCGATCCCGCCGCGGCACTCGGCCACAAGGTCGTCGAGGCCGACCCGAAGGAGTTCCTTCCGCGGACGGCGCTCGTCGCCGAGGTGCGTGGTGACGTGTTGCACGTGTTCATGCCGCCGACCTCGGAACTCGAGGAGTTCCTCGCCATCATCGGCATCGTCGAGGAGGCGGCCGAGGCCACCGGCACGCCGGTCGTCATCGAGGGCTACGGTCCACCCGCAGACGGTCGACTGACGAGTCTCACCGTGACCCCCGATCCGGGTGTCATCGAGGTCAACATCCAGCCGACCAGCAGTTTCGCCGAGCAGTCGGAGTTGCTGGAATCGCTCTACGACCACGCGAGGCACGCTCGCCTGGGCACCGAGACCTTCGACCTCGACGGAAGCCACGGCGGCACCGGCGGCGGCAACCACATCACCCTGGGTGGCACCACCCCGGCCGACTCACCGATGCTGCGCCGCCCCGATCTGCTCGTCTCGATGCTCACGTACTGGCAGCGGCACCCCTCGCTGTCCTATCTGTTCTCGGGCAAGTTCGTCGGCACCACCTCCCAGGCACCCCGGGCCGACGAAGGCCGGGAATCGTCGCTCTACGAGCTGGAGATCGCTTTCGCCGAGATCGACCGGCTGTCGGCGAAGGGCGCGTTCGGCGGCGAGACCGAGGCACCGCCGAATCCGTGGGTCACCGACCGGGCGCTGCGTCACCTGCTCACCGACATCACCGGCAACACGCACCGCGCCGAGTTCTGCATCGACAAGCTCTACAGTCCGGATTCGGCTCGTGGCCGACTCGGATTGCTCGAGTTGCGCGCGTTCGAGATGCCGCCTCATCACCAAATGGCGATGGTGCAGTCGCTGCTGGTGCGCAGCCTGGTCTCGTGGTTCTGGGAGAACCCGTACCGCAGCCGGCTGATCCGGCACGGCGCCGACCTGCACGGCAAACATCTCCTGCCGCACTACGTGATCGCCGACATCGCCGCGGTCGCCGAAGAACTGCGTGCCGCGGGTTATGCCTTCGACACATCGTGGCTCGACCCCTTCACCGAATTCCGGTTCCCCCGGCTGGGTACCGTGCAGATCCGCGACCAGGAGGTCGAGCTGCGCGGTGCGATCGAGCCGTGGAACACCCTGGGCGAGGAGTCGACCGGCAGCGGCACCGCACGATACGTGGACTCCTCGATCGAGCGGGTGCAGGTGCGCGTACTCGGTGGCGAGGACGACCGATTCCTGTTGACCTGCAACGGATATCCCATCCCGCTGCGCTCCACCGGGCGAACCGGCGAGCGGGTCGCGGGCATCCGGTTCCGCGCTTGGCAGCCGCCGAGTGCCCTGCATCCGACGATCTCGATCGACACCCCGTTGACTTTCGACCTGGTCGACACGGTCAACGGCCGGTCGATCGGTGGCGCGACCTACCACGTGATCCACCCCGGCGGTCGCGCCTACGACCGTCCGCCGGTCAACGCGGTCGAGGCGGAATCGCGCCGCAACGGGCGTTTCGAGGCATCGGGACACACCTCGGGCACCGTCGACACCGGACTGCTCCGTGAGCGACAAGCACGCCTGGCCACCGACTTCGGGGTCCCCGGGATTCTTGATCTGCGGCGGGCACGTACAGTTCTCCGGTGACTGTTTCGTCGGGCGAGACGCCCGGGGTGTTCGATCGGTATCGCACCGATGGCGGCACCCTGTTCGACGTCGAACAGTTCGGCGCGCCGGCATCGGGCACGAGCGGCCGGCACTACGACGAGATGCTGGACCCGACCGGCGGTGTGCGACCCGCGTGGGAAGAACTGGCATCCGGCTATCGGCTGCGCGGAGATTCCCGACTCCAGGTTGCCGCGGCGCGTCTGGCGACCGCGGTCAGCGACGACGGTGTCGTCTACAACGATTTCGACGGCCGGCAGACGGTCACCCGCGACTGGCAGGTCGACGCCGTCCCGCTGATCATCGACGGTGTCGAGTGGGCCGAGTTGGAGAAGGCCCTCACGCAGCGGTCGATGCTTCTCGACCTGCTGCTGCGTGATCTCTACCGTGACCAGCGCACGATCAGCACCGGACTGATCCCCCCGGAGATCGTCTTCGGTCATCCGGGGTACATCCGGAAGGCCGCCCGACTCGAGGTGTCCGGTCCGCACGCCTTGTTCATGCATGCTGCCGACATCGCCCGCACCTCCGACGGCCGGTTCGTGGTGTACGGCGACCGCACCCAGGCGCCGTCGGGCATCGGCTTTGCCATCGTCGACCGCCGGCTGGTGTCGCGCACCTATCCGCAGCTGTTCCAGTCGTGTGCGCCCCGCCCGATGACGACGTTCGCGGGCACCCTGCGGTTGGCGCTGTTCGACTACGCGCCGCCGGGGGTGGACGACCCGACCGTGGCGGTGCTGAGCCCGGGCAGCATGTCCGAGACGGCCTTCGATCAGGCCTACCTCGCCTCCGTGCTGGGTTTCCCTCTGGTGGAGGGCGCCGACCTGACCGTCCGGGACGGCGCCGTGTACATGCGGTCGATGGGTCGCTACAAGAGGGTCGACGTCCTGCTCCGACGCCTCGACGCTGCGTTCGCCGATCCGCTCGATCTGCGCACCGACTCCCGGCTGGGGGTCACCGGTCTGGTGGAGGCGATCTCCCGCGGAAATGTGACCGTCCTCAACACGCTCGGCAGTGGTGTGCTCGAGAATCCGGCGTTGCACACCGTGCTCGAGCGGATTGCGCCGGCACTGATCGACGAGGAACTCGCGCTCGGCTCGGTGACCACGTACTGGGCCGGCGACGACCGAGAACGATCGAAGATGCTCGCCGATCTCGGTGGCCTGGTGCTCACCAACATCCGGACCGGCGAAGAACACATCGGGGCCTATGCCGACAACGCCACCCGGGAGGACCTCGCCGCCCGCCTGGACGTCGAGTCCTGGCAGTGGGTCGGCCGAGCGCTCGAGCAGTACTCGGTGGCACCGACCATGACGCCCGGAATCCTGCCCGGCCCTCCGGGGTCCCCGGTCCGGGCTGCGCCGGTCTCGCTGCGCGTCTTCAGCGTCGCCCAGGGCCCGAGCTATGCGGTGATGCCCGGCGGGCTCGGTTCGGTACTCGCCGACGGTGTGGCGGGTGCCGCTCATCAAGCGGTCGCCGCCAAGGACGTCTGGGTGACCAGCGCCGAGGTCGGTGGGCACGTGTCGCGCCGACCGGAGTCGCGGACCGAACCGGCCGAGGAAATGGCGGTCATCCGCACCAACCGTCCGGCAGCCATCGGCTACTCCGACGTGGCCGCCGCCGCGAGCCCGCGCGTTCTCGCCGACCTGTTCTGGTTCGGCCGGTACGGGGAACGCACCGAACTGGTCACGCGGATGGCCAAGGTGTCGCGCGAGCGCTATCAGGACTTCCAGTACCGCCCGTGGATGACCGGAACCGCCGCCGTACCACTGCTGCTGCACGCGGTCGCGACGGTGACCGGCACTGCCGGCTACCTGGCAACCGCGGATCTGTTGAGCTCCGGGACCGACACTCCGCCATCGCCGGAGCAGGTCAACGAGGCGATCGTGAAGATCGCCGATCTCACCATCGCCCGGGCGATCCCGGGCACCGTCGCCCACTCGGTGGACCGGCTGGTCGGGACCGTGCGCGCCGTCCGCGACCAGATGTCGACGAGCACGTGGATGGTGCTCACACCGGTGGAGCGGGCGGTCGAGGCGTTGACGCGTCAGGTCACGCGTGCCCGCTCGGAGCCGACCGCCCCGGGCGGCATTCTCGGCGACGCCGCACTCGATCTCGGCCCGGACCTCGCCCGCACCCACGAGGAGATCCTGCACGGCGTGCTGGCGCTGTCGGGTCTGCAGTCGGAGTCGATGGTGCACGACGCCGGCTGGATGTTCATGGACGTCGGCCGGCGCATCGAGCGTGTCATCACCCTCGCCGATCTGACCGTCGCAATGTTCGGACAGGCCCGCGACATCGACATCGAACAGGCACTGCTCGAGTCGTATCTCACCGCGAGCGAGTCGTCGGTGATCTACCGGCGACGTAATCGCGGTATGTATCAGTTGGCGTCGGTGGCCGAGTTGTTGCTGTTCGACGAGACCAACCCCCGGTCGATGATCTACCAGCTCGACCGGATTCGACGCGATCTGGCCGGTGTGCCCGAAACCCTGCGTTCGGCGGGCTGTGAGCGGTCGGTGGAGGAGATGATCGCCGGATTGCGCCGCAGCGACCCGGCCGACCTGGTGCACGTCGACACCGCGCGGCGTCGTGGCGATCTCGTCGAGCTCATGACGACACTGCGCGACGGTGCCAAGGAGCTGTCCGAGTTGCTGACGCGGACGCGCTTCGCGCCGCCTCGCCAGGCGCAGCCGATCTGGGGTGGTGGGGAATCGTGACCGCGCCCCGCCGCTACCGCGTACTGCACCGAACCTGCTACACCTACGACGACGAGGTGTCCTCGTCGTACGGGCGCTGCTATCTGACGCCGCGCGAGCTGCCGCATCAGCGTGTGCACACCAGCAGCGTGAAGATCGATCCGGAGCCCGACGACCGCTCGACCGGCGTCGACGTGTACGGCAACAACGACACCTACTTCCACGTCCGATCGCCGCATCGAGCGTTGGAGGTGACCGCGGAATCACTGGTCGACGTGGACCCGGTGGATCCGCAGCTGCTGCTGTCCGACGCCGCCCGAGGACCATGGGAGGCCGCGCGTCCCGAGCGAGGTCTCGCGGCCGAGTTCGTCCTGGATCTGGACCCGCCGGAGATCAGCCCGGCCGTGGTCGCCTACGCGGCATCGGTGTTCACCCCGGGGCGTCCGCTGATCGAGGCGATCACCGACCTCACCACCCGTATCTTCACCGACTTCACCTACCGGTCCGGTTCTACCGCCATCAGCACCAAGGTCGACACGGTGATGGCACGGCGCGAGGGCGTCTGTCAGGACTTCGCTCGCGTGGCCATCGCCTGTCTGCGATCGGTGGGCCTCGCCGCGCGGTACGAGTCGGGTTACCTGGCCACCGATCCGCCGCCGGGACGCGAACGCATCTTCGGTGCCGACGCGAGTCACGCGTGGGCTGCCGTGTGGCTGCCCGGCGATCGCTGGATCGCCTTCGATCCGACCAACGACAAGCTGGTCGACGAACGACACGTGACCCTCGCGTGGGGACGTGACTACGACGATGTGCCGCCCCTGCGCGGTGTCATCTACACCGAGTCCAAGAAGAGTCGAATCGACGTCTCCGTCGACGTCAGCCCCCTTTCGCAGGACGACCCTGCAGGGGTGGTCGAACTCGGCGAGAGCCGGTGATCAGCGCGGTTGTCGATCGTTCGACGGACATGACCGGCTTTGTGCGCGTTGCGGTTCCGGTGCCGACCGGGCTTTACCACCGGCAACCATATTGCAGTTGGGACAACAGTCGTGACGTCCGTCGGACCGATTGGGTAGGTTGGAAGGCGACATGACGGTCCTAACAGAAAGCCGCATCATGAGCGTGGTGCGGGCGGCAGAGGCGCTGCTGTCACATCGCGCCGGATCAGCGGTTGTACTCGACGATCCCGAGGATCTCGGCGGCAGCGGGCGAACCACGGTGGTTCGGGTTCGAGTGGCCCAGAACCCGCTTTCCCTCGACCGTTCCCTGGTCATCAAGGCGCTCCCCGAACACGAGGATCCGCACGCCTTCCACCGGGAGATCGCGTCCTACAAGTACGCCACCGCGCTGCCCAACGAATCCCGCCCGGGCCCGCAACTCATCGCCTCCGATTCCGACATCCGGCTGATGGTGCTGTCCGATCTGGGCCATGGCAAGTCGATGACGAGCCTGCTCTCGGGCGTCGATCCGGTCGAGACGTCTCGCGCGGTGAGCGCGTGGGGTCAGGCGCTGGGCCGCATGCACGCGGCGACGGTCGGCGGTGAGGGCGACTTCTTGGCCCTGCTGCGTCGCGGACCGTCCGGCGCCGACAAGCACGACATCGTCCGAGACACCGCACGTCGTGCCGTGTCCGAGGTCGGCCGCGACACCGCGCTGATCGACGTCGACTTGCCCGACCCGGTCGTCGCAGCGTTGCGCAGTGCGTCTGACCTGTTCGACGAGGGCGACCACCGTGCCTTCAGCCCGTCGGATGTCGGTCCGGAGAACATCCTGCTCAACGAGGATGGCGTGCAGTTCATGGACTACGAGTGGGGTGGCTTCCGCGACTCGACGCTCGACATCGCGTACGCACTGGTCACCTTCACCGCCCAGCTCGGGCCCAGCGGCGTCGCCCGGGCCACCGATCTCGAGGTGTCGATGGTGGACGCGTGGCGGTCGGAGGTCATGGGCATCTGGCCTGCGCTGGGCCACGAACGCGAGATGCAGCACAAGGTGCTGATCGCCCGGCTGCTCTGGGTCTGGCTGTCCACGGTGTGGATGCTGCCCGGTGAGGTGTCGATCTCCGATCCCGGCTACGCCCACGACTGGGCCCTGCACACCAACGACCCGCGCGTCATCGTCGCGCGATGGACCGACCTCGCCGCGGCAGCGGGACGCGGCGGCGATGAGGCCATCGCGGCGTTCTCCGTGGCGGTGGGGTCTGCGTTGCAGCGCACCTGGCTGTCCTGACGGGACCCGCCATGGACGGACTGTTCGATCCGCCCGGTGACGCCGCGGACGGCAGCGCGACGGCGCAACCAGGAGTCGTTTCACCGTCGGCCCCGCTGGCGGTGCGGATGCGGCCGCAATCGCTGGACGAGATCGTCGGGCAGCAGCACCTTCTGGGCCCCGGGTCGCCGCTGCGGCGTCTGATCAGCGGTTCCGGTGCGGCGTCGGTCCTGTTGTATGGACCACCCGGCACCGGTAAGACCACCATGGCCTCGCTGATCTCGCGTGCGACGGGAGGGCGTTTCGAGGCGTTGTCGGCGCTGTCCGCCGGTGTCAAAGAGGTGCGCGGCGTGATCGACATCGCGCGTCGGCGGCTGATCGACGGTCAGCAGACGGTGCTGTTCATCGACGAGGTCCATCGATTCTCCAAGACACAGCAGGACGCACTGCTCGACGCCGTGGAGAACCGGATCGTGCTCCTCGTGGCCGCGACCACGGAGAACCCGTCGTTCTCGGTCGTCGCGCCGCTACTTTCCCGGTCGCTGGTGCTGCAACTGCGGTCGCTCTCCGATGACGACGTCCGTGAGGTCCTGGCGCGAGCTGTCGCCGATCCGCGCGGGCTCGACGGCCGATTCGAGCTGACCGACGCGGCCTATGACCATCTGGTCGCGGTGTCCGGGGGCGACGCGCGTCGTGCGCTCACGGCGCTCGAGGCGAGCGCGGACGGTGCCGAACTGTCGACCGAGGGCGATGCAACCGCCGTCATCGACCTGCCCGACGTCGAGGCCGCGATCGACCGCGCCGCGGTGCGCTACGACCGCGACGGCGATCAGCACTACGACGTCACGAGTGCGTTCATCAAGTCGATTCGCGGATCGGATGTCGACGCGGCGCTGCACTACCTGGCCCGGATGATCGCGGCCGGCGAAGACCCGAGATTCATCGCGCGTCGGCTCATGATCCACGCCAGCGAGGACATCGGGATGGCCGATCCGACCGCGCTGCAGACCGCGGTCGCGGCCGCCCAGGTGGTTGCGCTGGTCGGGATGCCGGAGGCGAAACTGGCGCTGTCCCAGGCGACCATTCACCTCGCGACGGCCCCCAAATCCGGTGCGGTCGTGTCCGCGATCGGTGCCGCGCTTGCCGACGTCGAGGCCGGCAAGGCGGGCGCGGTCCCTGCGCACCTGCGCGACAGTCATTACCCGGGCGCCACCAAGATGGGCAGCGGGGTCGGGTATCGGTATCCGCACGACGATCCCGATGGGGTGCTGGCACAGCAATATCCGCCCGACGATCTCGTCGGCATCGACTACTACCGGCCAACCGATCACGGGTTCGAGCGTGAACTCGGTCCGCGGTTGGTGAAGTTGCGCTCGATCATCCGGCGTGTCTCGAAGCGGCGCTGAGCCTCCGGTCGGTTACCTCACGATGAAGACGTCCGAGCAGTTGCCGCCGGACAGCGTCAGGAACGCGCCGTGGTTCACGGGCGCCAGTGCGATACGCACCTTGCCGGCGCCGGTGCGTACTCTTCGGAAGTCGTGGATCGAACCACCGGACGCCCCGGTGGTGCGCATGGACGTCCGCAGGACGCCCGACCGGTGCGTGTTCAGGTTGTCCCAGCGCAGGGCGACTCGGTTGTTGTACCCCCAGAAGCTCTGGCTGGCGGTCACGGAGATGTCGATCACTCCACGATTACGCAGGTTCTGCGTGGTGGAGATGCCACCGGAGTAGGTGTTGTCGACGATGTTGGGGCTCAGTGCGTTGCAGCGGTTGGTGGAGTATTGCCAGAGCGTGCGCGGGCTTGGCATCGAATAGGTCTTGGCGGTGGCGGCGCCGACTCCGAGTGCGGAGACGGTCACGGTGAACAGAACGGCGAGAACGGACGTGAGAAGTCGTTTGCGCTGGGTCATGGCAGTCCTATCGTTGCGGCCTACGAGACTTATTAGCTCTGCTAACCGTATCGCTGTACCTCGCCGAGCGTTTACGGGATTTGCCGCGAAGTTGGCGGTCACGCCCACGTCGACCGCGCCGACGCCGGGTGCGTCGTGGGTGGATCGACGGCGTGGCGGTACTCTGGTGAGTCGCAGTTCCCGGCCCGCATGCATGTTCGACATCAAGTGTTCAAGCTGGTGAACGAGCCGGCGAGCCGACGACGAGACCACACGCACCACACCGATCGAGGAAGACAACCCAGTGCAGACGCATGACATCCGCAAGCGATTCCTGGATCACTTCATCAAGGCCGGTCACACCGAGGTGCCGAGCGCATCGCTGCTGCTCGACGATCCCAACCTGCTGTTCGTGAACGCCGGAATGGTGCCCTTCAAGCCGTACTTCCTCGGCGAGCAGACACCGCCGTTCGACCGCGCCACCAGCGTGCAGAAGTGTGTGCGCACCCTCGACATCGACGAGGTCGGCATCACCACCCGGCACAACACCTTCTTCCAGATGGCCGGCAACTTCTCGTTCGGTGACTACTTCAAACGAGAGGCGATCACCTTCGCCTGGACCCTGCTGACCGGCAGCGTCGAGAACGGCGGCTACGGCATCGACCCCGAGAAGCTCTGGCCGACCGTCTATCTCGACGACGACGAGGCCGAGGCCATCTGGCGTGACGAGATCGGTGTGCCCGCCGAGCGGATCCAGCGTCGCGGGATGAAGGACAACTACTGGTCGATGGGCGTACCCGGCCCGTGCGGTCCGTGTTCGGAGATCTTCTACGACCGCGGCCCCGAATACGGTGTCGAGGGTGGTCCCGAGGCCGACGAGGATCGCTACATCGAGATCTGGAATCTCGTGTTCATGCAGAACGAGCGCGGGGCAGGCGGCGGCAAGGAGGACTACGAGATCCTCGGCCCGCTGCCGAAGAAGAACATCGACACCGGCATGGGTATCGAACGCGTCGCGTGCCTGCTGCAAGGCGTCGACAACGTCTACGAGACCGATCTGCTCAAACCGATCATCGACCTGGCCGCCGAGGTGACCGGTCGCGCCTACGGCAAACAGCACGATGATGACGTGAAGTTCCGGGTCATCGCCGACCACACGCGGACCGCGGCGATGCTCATCGGCGACGGAGTGCTGCCCGGCAACGACGGGCGCGGCTACGTTCTCCGGCGGTTGTTGCGTCGCGTCGTGCGATCGGCCCGACTTCTGGGGGCAGACCAGCCCACCATGGGTGCGTTCATCGGCGCGGCAATCGAGCTCATGTCGCCGTCGTACCCGGAACTGGCCGCGCAGCGTGACCACATCGTGAACGTCGCGGTGGGTGAGGAGAACACCTTCGGCAAGACTCTCGCGGCCGGCTCCAAACTCTTCGCCGACGCGGCGGCGGCCACCAAGGCCGCCAAGAAGGCCACGATCAGCGGCAGCGATGCGTTCACGCTGCACGACACCTATGGATTCCCCATCGACCTGACGCTCGAGATGGCGTCGGAGGCCGGTCTCGACGTGGACGAGGCCGGGTTCACCGACCTCATGGCCGAGCAGAAGCAGCGCGCGAAGGCCGACGCGACCGCCCGCAAGACCGGCCACGCCGACGCGGCCGTGTACCGAGAGTTCCTCGACCGCGGACCCACCGAGTTCACCGGCTTCGACGAATTGATCTCGGAGGCAAAGGTTCTCGGCCTCGTCTCGGACGGTGTCACGGTGCCCGTCGCGACCCCGGGCCAGGAATTGACGGTCATCCTCGACCGCACTCCGCTCTACGCCGAATCGGGTGGTCAGATCGCCGACATCGGCACCATCACGACGGGCTCCGGAGTACGGCTGAGCGTCAAGGACGTGCAGAAGCTCGGCAAGTCGGTGTGGCTGCACAAGGTGGTCGTCGAGGAGGGCGAGGTCGCCGTCGGCGACGAGGTCATCGCCGCTGTCGACGCGCACTGGCGGCACGGTGCGACACAGGGCCATTCCGGCACGCACATGGTGCATGCCGCCCTGCGTCAAGTACTCGGTCCCGGGGCCACCCAGGCCGGTTCGCTCAATCGTCCGGGCTACCTGCGCTTCGACTTTCACCAGGCGTCGCCGCTGTCCGAGAGTCAGAAGCGTGAGATCGAGGAGATCTCCAACGCCGCAGTGGAGGCCAACCATCCGGTGCACACCTTCGAGACCGGCCTCGACGAGGCCAAGGCGATGGGCGCGCTCGCACTGTTCGGCGAGAACTACGGCGATGTGGTGCGTGTGGTCGAGATCGGCGGTCCGTTCTCGATGGAGCTCTGTGGTGGCACCCATGTCGCGAGCTCCGCGCAGATCGGTCCGGTGACCCTGATCGGCGAGTCGTCGATCGGTTCGGGTGTGCGCCGCGTCGAAGCCTATGTCGGCATGGACTCGTTCCGGTTCCTGTCCAAGGAACGCGCCCTGCTCGCCGGCCTCGCGTCGTCGCTGAAGGTGCCGTCGGAGGAGGTGCCGGGCCGGGTCGAACAACTCGTCACCCGATTGCGGGACGCGGAGAAGCAACTCGAGAAGGTTCGTGCCGAGGCGGCACGATCGGCGGCGGGTGGACTCCTCGACACCGCTGAGACGCTCGGTTCGACGCTGCTGGTGGGCGGTCGGCTGCCGGATGGGCTCGACGCCAACGGATTGCGCACCATCGCGACGGATCTGCGTGGTCGGATCGGTGATCGTGCTGCGGTGATCGCACTGTTCTCCGCGACGGGCGACGGTGACGCCGCTGCGGCCAAGGTGCCGTTCGCGATCGCGACCACGGCCGGCGCGCGCGAGAAGGGCATCAAGGCCGGCGACCTGGTGCGGGAGACGGCGCCCCTGGTCGGCGGACGGGGCGGCGGTAAGCCCGATCTCGCGCAGGGCTCCGGAACCGAGCCGGGCGGTATCGACGCCGCCATTGCCCGGGTGCGGGAGCTCATCGCCCGATGACCTTGACTCGCGGACGTCGCCTGGGCGTCGATGTGGGCAGCGTCCGCATCGGTGTCGCCGTGTGTGACCCGGACGGCATCCTGGCCACCCCGGTGGAGACGGTGGCGCGGACCCCGGACGGCGATGCAGATGTGGCACGGATAGCGGCGTTGGCAGGCGAGTACGAGGCGGTCGGGGTGGTGGTCGGGCTGCCGAAGACCCTGCGCAACGAGACCGGCGCCGCGGCCGTCGCCGCACAGGACTTCGGTGACCGGCTCGCGGCCCGTATCGCGCCGGTCGGCGTCGAATATCACGATGAGCGGCTGACCACGGTCACCGCACATCAGGCCATGCGGGCCAGCGGCCGAAATGCGAAATCGTCTCGCGCGGTGATTGACCAGGCTGCGGCGGTCGCTATTCTGCAGGGGTGGTTGGATGCGCGACGATGATCGGGGGAGGGACCATCCGGTGAGCGAAGAGCGGCGTCGCAGCCGACACCGCGAGCATGCCGACCAGGAGGGCGTGGACCTCGAACGGTTGCGGTATTTCACCCAGCCGGCGGCCGGGACGTCCCACACGCGCCATCGGCGCAGGCGAGGCTCTGCCACCACCGGTCCGGTGCCGGTGGTACGGCCCACCGAGCGGGCCATGCCGCAGCGGATTCCGCCGCGGCCGCCGACGGTCGAGCCGCCCGTTCCCGCCGAGCCGTCCGCTCCCGAACCGCGTCGAGATCGTGAGCCGAGTGCGGTCACAGATCAGCTCGACACCCAGGCACAGCCCGCCGACACCCAGACTGTCGAAACCCGGCCGGTCGACAACCGCCCCACGGTTGTGCCCGTCGCCGAAACCGGCCGGATCGCGACGCCGGAGACGACGAGCATGCGCGAGCGGTCGCGGCCGCTTGTCGAACCGCGTACCGAAGACGTTGTCGCCGCCGACACCGAACAGGTGGATGCCACACACGCCCGTACCGTGACGGGTCCTCGCAACGGTGCTGTCTATGCCGACGTCACCGACACCGACCTGCATGACCTCGACCTGCACGACACCGATCTGCTCGACACCGAGTACTTCGGACATGACACCGAGTACTTCGGACATGACGATGTGGACGCAGATCCGCACGCAACTCACACGTTCGACGCCGCCACACCCGACGCTGCTGATCTCGACGCCGCTGATCTCGATGTCGCAGAGGCCGACACGTTGCTCGCAGGGCGTCCGCGTCGGCGGGGCAAGCGGAAGCGTCGGCGTGTGGTGATCGCTCTCGCGCTCGCCTGCATGCTGGTCCTGGTGATCGGCGTGGGCTATGTCGGAGCGCGCAGCTTCGGGCTGCTCGATTCGCGCAAGGACTACACCAATGCGGCCGGCACGGCGGACGTCATCGTCGACATCCCGGACAACTCGACGCTGCAGGACTTCGGAGAAATCCTCGTCGACAAGAATGTTGTCGGGAGTGTCCGTGCTTTTACGAAAGCCGCCGACGGACAAGCAATCTCGGGCGGAATCTACAAGCTGCGCACCGAGATCCCGGCCGCCACCGCCGTCGACATGCTGACCGACGGCACCCAGAACCGGGTCGGCCGTGTGGTGATTCCCGCCGGCCGGCAACTCGATACGAAGACCCGCGCCGACGGCATGGTGACGCCGGGCATCTTCCAGATGATCGCCACCGCAACGGGTGTCACGGTCAACGGAGTGCAAGAGGGTGTGACCGTCGAGGAACTCGAGCAGACCGCGGCGACCGCATCTCCGGAAGCCCTCGGCGTGCCGAGTTGGGCCCGTGAACCGGTGAACGCACTCACCGGCGACCATCGGCGGATCGAGGGTCTGATCGTGCCGATCGCCTGGGAGCGGATCGACCCGTCTCATTCCGCGCTCCAGATCCTGCACGACATGATCACGCAGAGCGCCCGTCAGTTCGCCCAGTGGGGTCTGCCGGGGCAGATCCAATCCGGCCTCTCGCCGTACGACACGCTGATCGCCGCGTCCTTGGTGCAGGGTGAGGTGAGTCAGCCCGACGACTACGCCAAGGTCGCCCGCGTCATCATCAACCGCCTCGACAAAGGCCAACGGCTGCAGTTCGACTCGACCGCCAACTATGCGGCCAAGGTCACCGATCTGAATGTGCACAGCGACGTTCTCAAGGGCGACACGCCGTGGAACACCTACGTGCACAAGGGATTGCCGCCGACGCCGATCGGCGCGGTGGATGAGCAGGCGCTCGAGGCGATGGAGCGTCCGGCACAAGGAAACTGGCTCTACTTCGTGACCATCGATTCCAACGGCACCACGCTGTTCACCGCGGACTTCAACCAGCATCGCCGCAACATCGGTCGCGCTTGCGCGAACGGTTTCATCACGTGCAACTGACCGGACGACACATGGACTCGGCGGTGGTACTCGGGCGTCCCGACCTCAGCGACCCGGCCGGCGGCCGCACGGCTCGTCGTGCGGCGGTGCTCGGATCACCGGTCTCGCACTCGCGATCACCCGATCTGCACCTCGCCGCGTATCGGGCTCTCGGTCTGCCGGACTGGTCCTATGAGCGCATCGAGTGCACGGCGGAGCAATTGCCGGCTCTGGTCGACGCACTCGACGCCGAGTTCGTCGGCCTGTCGGTGACGATGCCCGGCAAGCTGGCTGCGCTCGACCACGCCGACGTCAGTACCGAGCGCGCGCGTCTGGTCGGCTCGGCCAACACCCTGGTGCGGACCGCGGACGGCTGGCGTGCCGACTGCACCGACATCGACGGAATGCTGGGCGCGCTGCGCGCACTGGATGTCGATGCGGCGCAGCCTACTGCGGTACTCGTCGGCGCCGGTGGCACCGCACTCCCGACGGTGGCCGCGTTGGCTGCCACGGGCTTCGAGGAGATCACCGTGGTGGCGCGCGACGCGGCCCGCGCCCGGTCGGTGATCGAGTTGTGCGATCGGCTGGGAATCGCGACCACGGTGTTGCCCTTCGAACCGACGCCGACGCTGGATGAGCGGTGTCGCGACGCGGGGGTCGCGGTGTCGACCGTCCCGGCCTCGGGGGCGGCCACCGTGGCCACCTCGGTGGCGCATGCGAGCCGCGTCGTCGACGTCATCTACGACCCATGGCCGACCCCGTTGGCGCAGGCGGTCACCGCCGCGGGCGGGCAGGTCGTCGGGGGCCTGGTGATGCTGCTGAACCAGGCCTTCAGCCAGGTGGAACAGTTCACCGGCCTGCCCGCCCCACGAGAGGCGATGACCGCCGCGCTCGACCCCTGACACTCTGTGTCCTGTTGGAGAATCTGTGTGCTGCAGCACACAGATGGCCCGATTCAACACAGAGTGCGCGGCGTCGGGAGAACCCTGTGGATGGTCGAACGCCAGAGGTCGACCGTGCCCCCATGCTGAGGCGATGGCTTCCTGGGCGGTCCTGATCTGGCTGGTGAGCATCGGCGAGCATGATCGCCGCACTCGTCGGATTCCGAATGTTCTCGTGTGGCCGGGGATCTGTGCGGTATCGGCCACCGCGGTCGTGCACCCGCAGGTCGGCGTCGCGGCGGCGGTCGCCCTGACGCCGTACCTGTGGTGCCATCGCGCGGGCTGGTGCGGGGGAGGAGACGTCAAGCTCGCCCTGGTGTGTGGAGGCCTCGCGGCGCACTGGGATGCCGCACTGGTCCTGGTGGCCGTCGCGGCGCTGACCAACGCCGGTGCGTTTGCGCTGCGTCGTGGCGGGGCGGCAGGCGCCCATGGTCCGTTCCTGGTCGCGGCGACGATCGTGATCGCCGGGCCCTGGTGATCAAGGTGGTGATCGGGCGTGATCGACGGGTGCCGGACGGGTGCCGCTGAGTTTTGGCGCGCATGGAACAATTGACGACTGTGTTGCGCTGGATAACCGCCGGAGAGTCACATGGCCCGGCACTCGTCGCCCTCGTCGAAGGCATGGTGGCCGGAGTCGAGGTCACCTCGTCCGACATTGCCGAACAATTGGCCCGTCGCCGTCTGGGCTACGGCCGTGGCGCGCGGATGAAGTTCGAGGCCGACAAGGTGACCCTGATCGGCGGGCTACGGCACGGCGCGACGATGGGCGGTCCGGTCGCCATCGAGATCGGCAACACCGAGTGGCCGAAGTGGGAGACCGTGATGTCGGCCGATCCCGTCGACCCGGCCGAACTGGAGGGCAGTGCGCGCAATGCGCCGCTGACGCGTCCTCGGCCCGGCCACGCCGACTATTCCGGGATGCTCAAGTACGGCTTCGACGATGCTCGCAACGTCCTGGAACGCGCGAGCGCACGGGAGACGGCGGCCCGCGTCGCCGCCGGTACCGTCGCACGCAACTTCCTGCGGCAAGTTCTCGGTATCGAGGTTCTCTCGCACGTCATCTCCATCGGCGACAGCGAACCGTACGCCGGCATGCCACCGCGCTACGACGACCTCGTCGCGATCGACGCGAGTCCGGTGCGGGCCTTCGACGCCGACGCCGAACAGTCGATGATCGCCGAGATCGAAGCCGCCAAGAAGGACGGCGACACACTCGGTGGCGTGGTCGAGGTCGTGGCGACCGGGGTGCCGGTCGGACTCGGGTCCCATGTCAGCGGCGAGACCCGACTCGACGCGCGACTTGCCGGTGCGCTCATGGGCATTCAGGCGATCAAGGGCGTGGAGGTCGGTGACGGGTTCACCACGGCGCGTCGGCGGGGGAGTCAGGCGCACGACGAGATGGTGCCCGGCCCGGACGGCGTGCTGCGATCGACCAACCGTGCAGGAGGACTCGAGGGCGGTATGACCAACGGCGAGGACGTGCGCGTCCGGATCGCGATGAAGCCCATCTCGACGGTGCCCCGGGCGCTGTCGACCGTCGACATGTCGACCGGTGAGACGGCGAGCGCGATCCACCAGCGCTCGGACGTGTGTGCGGTGCCCGCCGCGGGTGTGGTCGCGGAGGCGATGGTCGCGCTGGTGCTCGCCCAGGCTGCGCTCGAGAAGTTCGGTGGCGATTCGGCGGCCGAGACCGCGGACAACGCGCAGCGTTATCGCGCCGTCATCGAGGCCCGGCCGCCTCGTGGCTGACAGCGAGACCCCGACACCGGCGCGCCCGTCGGGCAGGCAACCCGCGGCGGTGCTCGTGGGCTTCATGGGTGCGGGAAAGTCGACCGTCGGTCGCCTGCTCGCCGACCGTCTGGGCGTCGACTTCGTCGACACCGACACCGAGATCGTCCGGCGAACCGGTCGCAGTATCCCGGAGATCTTTGTCGCCGACGGCAATTCGGGTTTCCGGAAGATCGAGCGCAACGTCGTCGCCGACGTCCTGCGCAATCATGCCGGGATCGTCTCGCTCGGTGGCGGAGCGGTCACGACCCCGGAGATCCGCGAGGCGCTGATCGGACACCGCGTCGTGCATCTGCGCATCGGACCCGACGCCGGATTCGCCCGGGTCGCCGGCACCGACCGTCCGCTCCTGGGCACCGACGATCCCAGGGCCCGCTACGCCGAACTGCTTGCCGAGCGCGCCGACACCTATGCCGGGGTCGCCACCATCGAGGTCGACGCGCATGCCGACCCGGAGTCGGTCGCCGACGAGATCGTCACCGCACTCGCCCGTGAACTGCTACCCGAGAGGACGACATGAGCGAGCCGAACTCGGCTGAACCCATCTCACCCGAGCCCGTCTCCATCCGGGTCGATGCGGGTGCACCGTACGACGTGATCATCGGACGCGGCCTGCTCGGCGAGCTGGCCACGGCGGCCGCCGGTGCCGACCGAATCGCGATCCTCTACCAACCGCCGCTTGCGAAGACCGCCGAACAGATCCGAGAGTTCCTGGCCAACAAGGGGTTTGAGGCACATCGCATTGAGATCCCGGATGCCGAGGCGGGCAAGGACCTGTCGGTGGCTGCCTTCTGCTGGGAGGTCTTCGGGCGGATCGGGCTCAAGCGCAACGACAAGGTGGTCAGCCTCGGCGGCGGCGCCGCCACGGATCTCGCCGGTTTTGTCGCCGCCACCTGGATGCGGGGCATCGGCGTCATCCACGTCCCGACAACGCTGCTGGCCATGGTCGACGCTGCGGTCGGCGGAAAGACCGGAATCAACACCGACGCCGGCAAGAACCTGGTCGGCTCGTTCCACGAGCCCGACGCGGTGCTGATCGACATCGGAACCCTGGAAACGGTGCCCCGCAACGAAGTGATCGCGGGGCTCGCCGAGGTCATCAAGACCGGCTTCATCGCCGACCCGACCATCCTCGACATCATCGAAGCCGACCCGGAGGCGGCGCTCGATCCGACGGGCGACGTCCTGCCGGAGCTCATCCGTCGGTCTGTCCAGGTCAAGGCGGACGTCGTGTCGGCGGATCTCAAGGAATCGTCGCTGCGCGAGATCCTGAACTACGGGCACACGCTCGGGCATGCGATCGAACGTCGCGAACGCTATCGGTGGCGCCATGGCGCGGCAGTGTCGGTGGGGTTGGTCTTCGCGGCCGAGCTCGCCCGAATGGCCGGGCGTCTCGACGACGCCACCGCGGATCGCCACAAGTCGGTCCTCCAACTCGTCGGCCTGCCCACCAGCTATGACCCCGAGGCGCTCGGCGACCTCATGGAGGGGATGGCGGGGGACAAGAAGAACCGGTCGGGTGTTCTGCGCTTCGTGGTGCTCGACGGCCTGGCCAACCCTGGCCGCCTCGAAGGCCCCGACCCGTCGCTGATCGCCGCCGCATACTCGGTGGTCGCCGGCGACAGCACCGACCACGGGTCGTCCGTGCTGCTCTGATCGTCAGGTCGTATTCCCCAGCGTATTTCTCGTGTTTCGGCGCTGGCCACCCGACTATTCGGATACGCGACCTACCCGCCATCGTCGGCGACCGTGGAGGCAGGAATCAACGCCGTAGATCTGCGCCAGGTGGTGACTGAAATCTACGGCGTAGGTCATTGGAAACGTTGTATATCGAAATCCGGCGAGACAGATGTGTCCACGCCCTGCGGTCGCTGACATTGTCGGCTTGCGTGGTTTCGATACGCGCGTGCTCGCAGGCTCACACGGCGCTACTCAACCAGCAATACGTTTCCGCAGTTCAGGGGGCCGAAGGCAGTGCTCTTAGAGTCAGCGCGTGGCGACCTCGGTGGTCTCGGCGTCGTCGTGGTCGTTGTCCTCACGGACCGACCAATCGTCGTCGCGGTTCTTGTTCTGATCGCGACGGATGATCCAGCGACCCACAGCGGCGCCCACGAACGCGGGAACGAACACGAGCAATGCGGTGAATGAACCACCTGCGATCAGTTCGACGAAGAAGCTGGACTGTCCGATGCCGGCGAACCACAGGGTGCCGAGCAGCCAGCAGATGGGACCGGACAGAACGCCCGCAACCAGACCGGCCTGCAGCCAGCGAACGGTGAGGTCCTCGTAGTCGTCGGGGTCGGGGTTGGCCCGGGCGTCGCGAATGCCGTCGATGCCACCCCACACCAGGGCGACCAGCACGACGGCAGCGACCGCGATGGTCTTCCACACGGTCGAGTGCAGCGGGGCCTGGACCACGGCCACACCGAGCAGGACACGCGCGAGGATGTGAACAGCGGCCATCACCAGGCCACGGGGCAACCACGAAGTCATAGCGGACAGGCTACCCAGCGTCGACGTGTTACGGAACACATGCCCCCGCCGGGGCGAGCGGAGCGACGGGGGATGACTTCGGCGGGACCCGAATACGACACCGCGCCGTGCACCGTCGTAGCGTGGCAGTCGTGGCAACGACAAGCACGGCAACGACCCAGGCTCGGCGACAGCGGGTCCGTGACCAGCTGGCGGGGGCGGATGAGCCGGTGGCGGCCTTCGTGGTGTCGAACCTGATCAACGTCCGCTACCTGACCGGATTCACCGGGTCCAACGCCGCAGTTCTCATCGACGCCGAGGATCCCGGACTCGACCGGATCTGCACCGACGGCCGCTACCTGACCCAGGTGGCCCGTCAGGTGCCCGACCTCGAAGCCGTGATCGAACGCAACTGTCCTCCCGCGCTCATCGAGCAGGCACGCAGTGCCGGTCGGACACGGATCGGTTTCGAATCCGACACGATGACCGTCGCCGCACACCACGGCTTGAGCGAGCGGTTCGCCGACGCCGGCATCGAGCTGATCGGCATCTCGGGCCTGGTCCAGGAACTCCGAGCGGTCAAGGACGCCCACGAGATCGCCCTGCTCCGAGCGGCATGCGCGATCGGCGACGCCGCACTGGCCAGGATCATCGCCGACGGGGTGATCCGGGCGGGCGCCACCGAACGCGAGGTCGCGAGGGCGCTCGAATGGGCGATGTACCGGCTCGGTGCCGACGGGATAGCGTTCGAGACCATCGTCGCAGCGGGCGCCAACTCGGCTGTTCCGCATCATCGTCCGACCGATGCCGCGCTGGCCGACGGCGACCTGGTCAAGATCGACTTCGGGGCGGTCTATGCCGGATACCACTCCGACATGACCCGGACTCTTGTGCTGAACCGGGCGGCCGATTGGCAGCGCGAGCTCTATGAGCTGGTGGCGACCGCGCAGGCGGCCGGTCGAGCGGCCCTGCGGCCGGGCGCAGACCTGCGCGCGGTGGATGCCGCCGCACGCGACGTCATCGACGCGGCCGGACACGGTGAGCGCTATGTGCACGGCCTCGGACACGGCGTCGGCCTGGAAATCCACGAAGCGCCGGGAATCGGGAAACTCGCTGCGGGTACACTGCCATGCGGCGCAGCGGTGACCGTGGAGCCCGGCGTATACCTCCCAGGGTGTGGTGGAGTACGCATCGAGGACACACTCGTCGTCACCGATGGTGAACCGGACCTGCTGACCGCCACCGACAAGACGTTCACCGTCATCTGACGGGCATTTCGATGTAGAGAGAAGAGACTGACGATTATGGCGACCACCGCCGATTTCAAGAACGGCCTCGTGCTGCGCATGGACGATCAGCTTTGGCAGATCCTGGAGTTCCAGCACGTCAAGCCCGGCAAGGGACCCGCATTCGTGCGCACCAAGATCAAGAACGTGCTGTCGGGCAAGACCGTCGACAAGACCTTCAACGCGGGCGTCAAGGTGGAGACCGCGACCGTCGACCGTCGCGACATGCAGTACCTGTACAACGACGGCACCGACTACGTCTTCATGGATCAGCAGGACTACGAGCAGTTCGCGATCCCGCCGGCCACCGTCGGCGACGGCGCGCGGTTCCTGCTCGAGAACATGACCGTCCAGGTCTCGCTCAACGAGGGCAACCCGCTGTTCGTCGAGCTCCCGGTCACCGTCGAGCTCATCGTCGAGCACACCGATCCCGGCCTGCAGGGTGACCGCTCGACCGGTGGCACCAAGCCCGCGAAGCTGGAGACGGGTGCCGAGATCAACGTGCCGCTGTTCATCAACACCGGAGACAAGCTGAAGGTCGATTCGCGCGACGGCAGCTACCTCGGCCGCGTCAACTCGTAGTAGCCAGTGAAACAACCCGGAACCCGGCACAAGGCGCGACGCCGAGCCGTCGACCTGCTCTTCGAGGCGGAAGCCAAGCAGGTCAGCCCCGCTGCGCTCGTCGCCGAACGCCGCGAACTCGTGCGCGACGATGAGAGTGTCGGCGCCATCCACGACTACACCGCGACGGTGATCGAGGGACTCGCCACCGATCAGCCACAGATCGACGCCGTCCTGTCATCGCACCTGCGTGACTGGACGCTCGAACGGCTGCCCGCCGTCGACCGCGCGATCATGCGTCTCGCGACGTGGGAGCTGTTCAATTCGGTCGACGTCGACACCATCGTCGTCGTCGACGAGGCGGTCGAGCTCGCCAAGGAACTCTCCACCGACGACTCGCCCGCGTTCGTCAACGGCGTGCTCGGGAAGATCGCCGAGCTTGCCCCGCAAGTGCGGGCCGCGGCCGCCGCAGGTGATGCTGACGGCAGAACCGACGGACCCGCGCGCTGATCCGAAGAGTTCGGTGATTAGCGCTCTGACCTGCACATAAGCGTCCACCACCCCACCGCTCTCTGAGGTGCCCGAGGCGCCGGCCGAGGGATGCCTCGAAGGGCAGGTGAACGGGCCACGTCAGCGAGGCGCCGGGCCACTGAAAGTAGGGGAAGGTTCTTCCCCTACTTTCTGTCCCTGCTTGTTGAGTCGTCCGCGAGAAAATTCGCGGGGAGGACTCCAGGGATAGGGGACGAGTTTCTTCCCCTATTTTTCGTGGATCATCGTTGCCGCGTCGCGCTCCACGGCCCTCTTCCCGCCTCCACGATCGCCGCCGCAGGCGGCGGGTGGGTCGCTGATCCGAGGAGTACTGCTTTCCGGCTCCTGACCTGTGGAAACTCTTACGCCCACCGCGCCGCATCGGTCACCACGTCGAGCGTCGGCTGTGGGCGGTTCCGGATGCGGCGAGCGGCCGGACGTCGATCATCTGGTCCGCCGACGATTTCGATTGACGACCCCTCAGCCGCGACCCGTCGGCCGAAGCACGATGTCCTGCGGATGCGCGTCGGCGGGGGTGTGGATGGCGTGCGCCACCGCGGCGGCGACCGTCTCGGGCCGCAGGAACTGGGCGGCGTCGTAGTCGCGCCCTTCGATGGCGACCAGGTCGCGCTGCATGTCTGTGTCGATACGGCCCGGGTAGATGGATGTGACGCGCAGCGTCGGCTCTTCGGCGCGCAGCGCGTCGGCGAGTGCGCGCAGCCCGAACTTGCTCGCGGCGTAGGGCGCCCAGTGCGCACGGGCGTTGCGGCCCGCGCCGGAGTTGATGAACACCACGTGTCCCTGCGCGGAGCGCAGCGCAGGCAGGAGCAGCCGCGTGAGTTCGGCCACCGCGACGAGGTTCACCTCGAGCACGTGGTGCCACTCCTCGACGGGGGTGTCGGCGACCATCTCGAGGCTGCTCCCGACACCGGCGTTGTGCACCAGGACGTCGAGCTCGGAAACAGCTTCGACGGCGGCCGCGACCTCGTCGTAGTCGGTCAGCTCCACGGGAAATGTGCTCGCCCCGTCGAGTTGCGTGGCGAGATGGTCGAGCTGCGGTGACGGCCGTCCGCCGAGCAGCAGGTCGTGGGTTGGCGCGAGCTGGCGGGCGATCTCGGCCCCGAGGCCGCGGCTGGCCCCGGTGATCAATGCGGTGGGCACCCATCCGACCCTACCGATGCTCAGTGGCCCGACGAAGACACTCGCGCAGCGGACGCACAGGAGTCAGTGCAGAATCGACGGGTGGCACGGTACGGATTCACCCCAACGCAGTTGTCGGCCCGGGCCGCCTATCTCCTGCGCGGCAACGACCTGGGGACGATGACGAGCGCCGCGCCCCGCCTCTACCCACACATGTGGAGCTGGGATGCCGCGTTCGTGACGGTCGGGCTGGCGCCGCTGTCCGTCGAGCGTGCCGTCATCGAGATGGACACGCTCCTG
The DNA here is from genome assembly GCF_040610755.1 of Gordonia sp. NPDC003585. Classification (NCBI taxonomy): domain Bacteria; kingdom Bacillati; phylum Actinomycetota; class Actinomycetes; order Mycobacteriales; family Gordoniaceae; genus Gordonia; species Gordonia sp. NPDC003585. The sequence goes on from NZ_JBEXMX010000018.1 coordinate 45,083, forward strand.
TCCGCGCAGTGGCGCAACGGCATGATCCCGCACATCGTCTTCGCCAATGGCCGGGATGGCTATTTTCCCGGACCGTCGCGCTGGGAGTGCGCCCGGCTGGCCGACTGCTCGCCCGATTTCCCCGACACCTCCGGAATCACCCAGCCGCCCGTCCACGCGATCGCCGTGCAGCGCATCCTCGACCACTCACGTCGGCACGGTCGTACCACTCGAGCCGCGGCCAACGAGTTCATCGACCGCCGTTGGGGTGCGCTGATGCGGTGGCACCGGTGGCTCGCCGACGCCCGCGATCCCAGCGGCCGCGGCCGGATCACCATCTTCCACGGCTGGGAATCCGGCATGGACAACTCGCCACGGTGGGATAAGCCCTATTCGAATGTGGTTCCCGGAGCTGACCTTCCGCCCTACAAGCGGGCCGATCTCGACCACGTCGGCGGCGACGCGTCGATGCGACCGTCCAACCTCGAGTACGACCGCTACATCTGGCTGGTGGAGCAGATGAAGCGCGCCAACTACGACGACGCGGTGCTGCCCAAGACGATGGACTTCGCCGTCGAGGACGTGTTCGTCAGCGCCATCTTCTCGGTGGCCTGCGACGTGCTGGCCACCATCGGCGAGGACTACTCGAAGCCGCGGTCGGATGTGCGCGACCTCCGCGCCTGGTCGGATCGCTTCCGCGCCGGCGTCGTCGCGGCTGCCAACGATCGCAACGGCGCGGCGCGCGACTTCGATCTGCGAGGAAATGTTTGGATCAACACCGACACCATCGCGGTGTTCGCCCCGCTCCTGTGCGGCGGGCTCTCCCGCGAACGTGAGCGGGCTCTGCTGCGTCTGTTCGACGGTCCGCGGTTCTGCGGGCACCCCGACCTCCGGTACGCGGTACCACCGTCGACGTCGCCGATCTCGGCGGACTTCCGCCCCCGCGAATACTGGCGTGGGCCGGTATGGCCGGTGATGACCTGGCTGTTCAGCTGGGCATTTGCTCGGCGTGGCTGGACGGAACGATCCGCCCGACTGCGTGACGAGGGATTGCGACAGGCCACCGACGGCTCGTTCGCGGAATACTACGAGCCCTTCACCGGCGAGCCGCTCGGCAGCATGCAGCAGAGCTGGACGGCGGCGTCCGTGCTCGACTGGCTCGACTGAACTCCCCACAGGTGGCCGGGTAACGAAGCACGGCCACTGTGTCCGTTTTTTCGCGAATGCACGAATGTGATGTGAGTCTCACTGTAGAAGACGATGTTTCTCACGCATAAACACACATGTCACACGTTCGAAACAGTCACTATGTTTCATAGCATGCAACGAAGTCCACTGAGATGATCCAGCGGTCTTCGAGCCCGTGAAACCCCCGAAGGAGCCAATGTGACCGTCGAGAGCACCACCCAAGCGACCGAATTCCGTGTGACCAGTGACGCCTGGAAGGGCCTGCCCAGAATGCCGGAGGCGGAGTACCCCGGCACCGAGGGCTTCATCGGAGACGCGTATGAGAACCCGGACGGCAGCCCCATGTGCAGCGGCTTCTTCGAGCTCCGTCACACCGATGCGCCGCTGTACTACGAGTACGAGTACGACGAGATGAAGGTCGTCCTGGAGGGTGAGTTCCTCCTGGAAAACAAGGAGACCGGGCAGAAGTCGGTCGCGAAGGCCAAGGACGCGATCTTCTTCCCGAAGGGCTCGAAGATCTACTTCAGCACACCGAGCTACGCCCTGGCCTTCTACACCGGTCAGCGCGACGCGACACTGCTCTGACGCGGAATGACCGAGCTGGTCGATTCGCCGGCTTCCGCCGGCGAGGAATACACACAGATCGCATACTCGAGCATCCCGAGCTGGGCCCGGCCCGCCATCGCAGAGGACGCCGCGTCGCCGGCCGATCTGCCGATCCCGGCTGGTACCTCGTATGTGCTCGTCGGCATCGGCGATGAGGGCTGCGCGAACGTCGACACCTGGGCGCGCGCCATTGGCGACGCGGCACCCGTTGCGCAGGTCACCCACGCCGACGCGTCGGGCGCTGCGGCCGGACTGCGCGCGGCTGTGTCACGCAGTGTCGTCGGCGTACGGGTTCTCGTGTCCGGTCCGGCCGGCGCGTGTCTCACCGTGCGCGCCTCGGGTGTGAATGCCGGTCTCAACGACGACGAGATCCACGTCACCGTCGCCGGTTCGGGCGCCATCGACGTCTTCTGCTCCCATTGTCGCGTGGTGAATCAGGTCGTGGCCGAGGTCGACGACGTGATCACCTGCAACGGATGCGCACGCAATCTGCTTGTCTACTATCACGTTTCGCGCAGAACGGGCTCGTACCTCGGCTACATGGTCGATGCCGAGGAGCCCGCCCGCGCGCCCGGGACGCATCAGGAGTCCGACCGATGAAACTCGCTGTGAGCGCCGAGTCGAGCGAGGTGAACACCGCCGCCCCGAGCATTGGTGCGCTGACGCTGATCGTCACCGGGATCACCCAGTCCGGCAGGTCGATCCGCACGTTCACTTTCGCCGATCCGCAGGGTGCACCGCTACCCGGCTTCATTCCCGGCAGTCATCTGGTGGTTCACGCAGGTCCACACACCAACGCCTACAGCCTCACCTCCGACGGGACCGACCCGATCGAGTACTCGATCTCGGTGCTGCGCGTCGCCGACGGCGCGGGCGGTTCGGCGTGGATGCACGACCACGTGCGGGTGGGCGACCTGGTTCGTGTCCTCCCACCTCGCAGTGCCTTTGCCCCCGTCGCACGTGCGGCCAAACATCTGCTGTTGGCCGGTGGGATCGGGGTGACACCGATCGTGTCGCACCTGCGTGCCGCCGCTCGATGGGGGCGAAAGGTGCAGGTGCTCTACACCTTCCGTCCCGACAACGCGGCACACGTCGACGACGTCGTCGAACTGGGCGGGACCGACGCCGAACTGTTCACCGCGCGAGCCGATTTCGCCGTGCGACTCTCGGTGGTGCTGCGCGAGCAGCCGGTCGGCACCCACCTCTATACCTGCGGCCCCGGACCGCTCATCGACCACGTCGTCGAGACGGCCGTGGCGCTGGGCTGGCCCGAATCGCGCATTCACTTCGAGCGCTTCGGAATCGACGCACTCGATGCCGGCGACCCGTTCCGCCTGCGGTTGACCGAGAGTAGTACGACCCTGGACGTCCCGTCGGGCACCAGCATGCTCGAAGCCTTGGAGGCCACCGGGATCTCGATCCCGAATCTCTGTCGACAGGGTGTGTGCGGTGAGTGCCGCATACCGCTGACCGCCGGGGAGGCCGTCCACCGCGATCTGTTCCTCAGCGACGAGGAGAAGTCCTCGGGAGAAGCGATCATGCCGTGCGTCTCCCGCGCCCCCGACGGCTGCACCCTGGAGGTTCCGCTGTGACCGTGTCACTCTCGCCCGACCTTGTCGCCGGGTTCCCGTTTCCCTTCCCCGAGGATCGCTACCGCTACTCCACCAACGTCGAACCGGCCGGCGAGCCGGTGGTCACCGCCGGAGGCGGCTGGGGCGCCGCGGTCGTCGACATCGACTCCGAATACCACCACGAGCTCGCCGAGCGAGCCGCGGTCCTGGCGGCCGACCCCACCCGTCACGCGGTGCTCCCGCACATGGCACCGGCGGCGTGGGATGCGATGCTGACCTTGATGCGCGCGCTGTCGGCGGCCTACCCCGACACCATGCACCTCACCTCGACCGGCACCGACACCTGGCACTGGCGCAACGACCTGCTCGACGTCGAGCAGACCTTCCGCTACGGGGATTCGACGACACTTCCGGAAGAACCGCTGCGCTACATCGCATCTCAGGTTCAGGAAGACATCGCTCTGCTCGATCAGCGCTGCGACACGCTGTTCGTCGACGCGGGTGTCATCACCTTCGCGGCGGACTGGAGCTTCGGCTTCGACGTCGGCATGAGCTTCCTCGAAATCCACGGACCGGTACCCCGGGTCCGCAAGATGGGCGTCATCACCCGCGCACACGAGTTCCTCAAACGGTTGCAACCGCACAAGCCGTACCGACGCACCAACTGGACGATGACCATCGGCCGTCGCCTCGACGTATCGACCGAGGGCTACCCGGAGTGGGGACCCGACCGCGAGATGATCGGGCACGTCGACGACGCCGAGTTCGGACGCCTCGTCCACCTGCGCGTCGAGGTACAACATCTCATCCGCCTGCCCGACTCCGGTGCGCTGATGTTCCTCATCCGCACCTACATGTTGCCGCTCGAGCAGCTCGCGACCGTGGAGGCGTGGCGCCTGCGCGCGGCCGAGGTGTTCGACGAACTGCCCTCGGACATGGCCGATTACAAGGGCGTGATCAAGTACAAGCAGCGGGCCGCCCAGTGGCTGCGGGCGGCTGCGAGTGTTCCTGATGTGCCGGCTCTCGGCATGCCCATCTGGCCGACGACACCACCTGCCGTGGACACCACCGGAGCCGCGTTCCTCGTCGTCGGCATCGGCGAGGACGCCCAGACCGGCCACGTGTCGCGCCTGTGGGTCGGTGCCACCGAGGCTGCCGGCCCCACGCGGCTGCTGGTCCTCGACTCCCTTTCGGAGGAAACCGATCTCGCCGTGCTGCTCGATGCCCTCGACGATGCACGCACGGGAACAAGAATTCTGGTGACCGGCGGCCAGTACGACGTGATGATGGCTCTGGCGCTGGCCCGTGAGGCCGGGGCGACCGACGCGGAGCTGAGCGCGTTTGTCACGCACACCCGTGACCTGCCGATGTACTGTGCGCATTGCCGCGACACCTTCCGGGTCGAGGCCGCGCCGGGGAGTGTCGTCGAATGTCCCGGCTGCGTAAGGATTCTGGAGATCCACGCGCATCATTCCGCAGTGCGGGGAAGCTTCCTGGCGTCGGCGGCCGAAGTCGGCTCGGAGCGGTCATGACGGCGGTCGCCGAGCCGGGACATCCCGGACACCTCCATCCGTCGTATGACACCCGCGCCCGGCCGATGCGGGTCACCGAGGTCCGGTCGTTGACCGAACGCATCAAGCACTTTCGTTTCGCGCCGGTGGATGTGGGCTCGGTTGCCGTGACACCCTTCGCGCCCGGCAGTCATCTGATCGTGTCGGCCGGCGAGCATCGCAACGCCTACTCGCTCGTGGACGACGGGATGTACGCCACCGGCTACGGCATCTCGGTGCTGCGTCGTGGAGCCGACGGCGGGTCGGACTGGTTGCACGACAACCTCTCTGAGGGAGATGTGGTCGAGGTCGAGGGGCCGCGATCGATGTTCGCACCCGTTCTCGACCAGCGGCGCGCATTGCTGGTGGCCGGTGGGATCGGGGTGACGCCGGTGCTGTCGCACGCACGGGCAATCGTCCGCGATGCTGGTCAAGCGGAGATCGTCTACTCCTATCGGCCGGGACAGGCAGCGCATGTCGACGATCTGCGCGACCTGGCGACCCGGGCCGGCATCACGCTGCACGAGGTGCACGGTGCCGACGCGACCGCCGCGCTCCTACGGACCATGTTTCGCCGGCAACCACTGGGCACTCACGCCTACGCGTGCGGACCGACCGCTCTGCTCGAGACCTACCAGCGGATCGCCACCGAGGCTGGATGGCCTTCGGCGCGAGTTCATCTGGAGCGGTTCACCGCACCCGAGCAGGATCCCGGGGAGCCGTTCACCGTCGGCCTGCGCTCTGGTGAGCAGGTCGAGGTCCCGGCGGGAGTGTCGCTCTTGGAGCGACTCCTCGAGCACGGTGTCGCGATCCCCAACCTCTGCCGCCAGGGGGTGTGCGGAGAATGCCGAATCCCGGTGCGCGCAGGGCAACTCGAACACCGTGACTTCGTGCTCACCCAGGAGGAGAAGACCGCCGGAGACGCGATGCTGTGTTGCGTGTCCCGCGGCGCTGATATCGAGGTGGACCTATGAGCATTGCACCGCACGAGATCTCGACTCACGGGGAGGTCGCCCGGTATCTCGACCAGCCCGTCGACCATCTGGCCAACCTGCCCTGGCCGTTCCCCGACGAGCTCGCCGAGTTCACCTACACCGTGAACGTCGAACCGGCCCGGGTGCCGCGCCGGACCCGTGGTGGTGAATGGGGCAGGCACCTGGTTGACCTCGGCGGCGCCGAGTACCTGCACTACATGACCGAACGACGTCGGATACTCGACGCCGATCCGTCGCGTGTGCGAGTGATGCCCGGCATGGAACTGGCCTGCTGGGATCTGCTCCTCTACTACCTGCGTGACCTCGATCTCACCTACCCCGACCTGATGCATCTCACCGAGCAGGGTGACGGCCGATTCCGTTGGCGCAATGATCTTCTCGGCACCGACCAGGAGTTTGTCCTGGGCGAGTACGACACGCTGCCGAACGGCCCGTTGGATTTCCTGGCCCGGGAGGTGCCCGACGATCTGTTGCTCGTCGTCGAACGGGACGGCCGCCTCTACTTCGACGCGGGCGTGGTCACCTTCGCCGCCGCGTGGTCGGTCTCCTTCGATGTCGGTATGGACATGTACGAGATCCACGCCCCGGTACCGGGTCTCACGCGGGACGGGATCGTGGCCCGAGCCGAGCAGTTTCTGCGGCGCCTGCCCGCCGACCAGGTGTACCGGCGCGTCAACTGGACCCTGTCGGCATCGGACTCCGACAAACTCGACGTGAGTCTCGAGGAGCTGCCCGAATGGGTGAACGACGTTCCGCAGATGGTCACCGAGGGAGACTTCGCTCGAGCGCGCCTCCGCATCGAGCTCGAACACTTTGTCCGGCTGCCGATGTCGGGTGCGGTCACCTTCAACATCCGCACCTTCATGGCATCGCTCGAGGAGGTGCGCCGGATTCCGGAATGGTCCGCTCAACTGGCCACGGTCATCGAGACGTTGAGTCCGGACATCGCATCGTACAAAGGCTTTCTCGACTATCGCGACGACGTGGTCGCGTACCTCCGCGGGCAATGACGCCCGCTGCTGTTTGAATCACCCACCCCGACACACCCTGTCGTCAACCCGAGGAACACCCTATGGAACCGGTAATCGCCGCCAACGCCGATCTGGCGTGGATGCTCGCGGCATTCGTCTTTGTCCTGCTCATGTTTCCCGGCCTCGCCTTGTATTACGGCGGCATGGTCGGATCGCGGAACATCCTGAACATGATGACCATGGTCCTGTCGACCCTGGGCATCACGGCCATCATCTATGTGCTCTTCGGATACGGCCTGCAGTCGGGGCCGTCGGTCGGCGGCTGGGGCATCATCGGCGACCCGACCGACTACTTCGGATTGACCAAGTGGATGTCCGACGAGGGCACCGGTACCACCGAGACCCTGTACTACGTCGCATGGTTCATTCTGTTCGCGGCCATCACCATCGCCATCGTGGCCAGCGGTGCAGCGGGCCGGATGAAGTTCTCCGCCTGGCTCGTCTTCGCCCCGATCTGGCTGATCCTGGTGTACCTGCCGGTCGCGCACTGGGTGTTCAGCGCCGACACCGACGACGCGCAGGGCGGATTCCTGCTGAACGACCTGAAGATTCACGACTACGCCGGCGGTACCGCGGTGCACATGAACTCCGGTGTTGCTGCGCTGGCACTCGCGCTGGTTCTCGGTGCACGCCGGAAGCGTCTGGAGCGACCCAACAATGTGCCCTTGGCGTTGCTGGGTGGCGGCATCCTGTGGTTCGGCTGGTTCGGGTTCAACGGCAGCTGCGCGCTCGGTGCGAGCTTCTTGACCCAGGTCGTCATCCTCAACACGCTGCTGGCCGGCTGCTCGGGCATGATCGGCTTCCTCATCATCGAGAAGTGGCGCGAGGGACATGCGACGTCGCTCGGGCTCATCACCGGCACCGTTGCCGGCCTGGTCGGCATCACGCCGTCGGCCAACACGATGAACCCGTTGGGTGCGCTGATGGTCGGCCTGATCGCTTCGGCCGTGGTCGCCCTGCTGCTGAGCTTCAAGTCCAAGTTCAAGGTCGACGACACGCTCGACGCCTTCGCCGTGCACGGTGTCGGCGGCATCGTCGGCACGCTCTGCATCGTGCTCTTCGCGGCCGAGTCGGCCCCGGCCGGTGTCCAGGGCATCCTGTTCGGCGGCGACTTCGACATCCTGTGGCGAGAACTCGGCGGCATCGCGATCACCTGCACGTTCTCCTTCGTCATGACCTGGCTGATCGCCAAGGCCCTCGACAAGACCATCGGTCTGCGCGTCGACGAGGAGACCGAGACCACCGGCCTGGACTCGACGATCCACGCCGAGAGTGCCTACGAGATCCCGGCGTCGGGTGTAGGTCACGGTCCCGGCCTGGGAGCGCAGTCGCGTCACACCACAGAGAGCGTGGAACAGGCTGTGGCTCAATCAGTTCCGGCCGGCCAGTCCTGATCGGCAGTAGCGGCAGGGGGTCCACCGACGCGGTGGGCCCCCTGCCGTCGTTTCCGCAGGCCAAGTGCTCAGGGAAACGACACCGACCGCTCACGACCGAGAAACACGATCGTAACAACTCGGGGGTCTACTTCAAGTAGACAAAGGACACCAACAGTAGACATACTGGTTACCAACACCACCGACCGGAGAAAGCCATGACCGAAACCCCCACCCTCGCCAGTCTCTGCGAGGCGCACGGCACCACGTTCATCCTCGCCATGTTCGTCGACCTCCGCGGCAAGCCTTGCGCCAAGCTGGTCCCGGTCGAGGCCGTCGACGAACTCGCCACCGACGGAGTGGGTTTCGCCGGCTACGCGGTCGGTGCGATGGGCCAGGAACCCAAGGACCCGGACCTGATCGCCATCCCGGACGTCAGCTCCTTCCTGCCGATTCCCTTCATCAAGGACGGCCTCGCGCTGGTCCACTGCGATCCCCATGTCGAGGGCAAGCCGTGGCCGTTCGCACCACGCAACATCCTCAAGTCGTTGATCGTGCAGGCCGGTGACGCGGGATTCGAGCCGTGGGTGGGCGCCGAGGTGGAGTACTTCCTGCTGAAGCGGGCAGCGGACGGCTCGCTGGTCACCGCAGACGATTCCGACGACTCCGATCAGCCCTGCTACGACGTACGCGGCCTCACCCGCATGTACGACCACCTGACCGCCGTGTCCACCGCGATGAATCAGTTGGGCTGGAGCAACTACGCCAACGACCATGAGGACGGCAACGGCCAGTTCGAGCAGAACTTCGCCTACTCCGACGCACTCACCACCGCCGACCGGGTGGTCACCCTGCGCTACCTGCTCTCCACCATCGCCGCCGAGCGCGGCATGATCGCCACCTTCATGCCGAAGCCCTTCGCCGAGCGCACCGGCTCCGGACTGCACTTCCATCTGTCCCTCACCTCGGCGGACAAGCCGGTCTTCCCGGGCAACGTCGAGGAGGACGAGCGCGGCCTGGGTCTGACGGCGGAGGCATATGCCTTCGTCGGCGGTGTTCTGGAACATGCTCCCGCCCTGCAGGCGGTGATGGCCCCGACGGTCAACTCCTACAAGCGAACCGGAGCAACCGCCACCCGTTCCGGAGCTTCCTGGGCACCCCGCAAGGCGACCTACGGCGGCAACGACCGAACCCATTACGTCCGCATCCCCGACGAACAGCGGGTGGAGTTGCGCGGCGGCGACGGCTCGGCAAATCCCTACCTGGCCATCGCGGCCGCACTCGGCGCGGGCCTCGATGGCATCAAGCGCAGTCTCGATCCCGGCGCCCTTGGGACCTGCCCCGGCCACATCTCGGACCTGCCGCTCACCCTGCTGCACGCGGTCGAGGCGTTCGAGTCCGACGACGTGATCCTCGGTGCGCTCGACGCTGCGCTTCCCGACGACTGGGCGGTAGATCACCGGCCGTCGAGCTACTTCTCCAACCTCAAGCGTGAGGAGTTCTTCAAATGGCATTCGTCGGTGTCCCCGTGGGAGGTCGACGCCTACCTCACCGCCTTCTGATCACCCACCCACCCATCTCGCTGGTCGAGCCGACACCGAGCCGCTAGGCGAGGCGTCGTGTCGAGACCACACATACCGAACCCACCACAGCAAAGGACCCAAATCATGTGTGGCATAGTCGGACTCCATCTCCGCAACCCAGATCTGTACCCGCGCCTGGGCGCCCTGCTCGCCGAGATGCTCGGTGAGATGCAGGACCGCGGCGCCGACTCGGCCGGCATCGCGGTCTACGGCAACGAGGCATGGTCGCCGTCGGGGCACGGCTGCGTCAGCCTGCTCGCGGTCGACGTGACACCCGCCGATGCCTCGGCGAAGATCGGCGCGGCACTGGGTGTTTCGGTCGCCGCACAGAACGTCGACGCCACCCTCGTGCTGTCGGCGCCGGTGAGCTCCGAAGAACTCCTGGGCGCTGCGCGTGCGGCATATCCCGGCGCACTCGTCGCCGGCTTCGGTGCCGACCTCACGGTACTCAAGGGCGTGGGCGCACCCCGCGACCTCGCTGCAGATTGGGGCCTCGCACAGGCGTCGGGCTGGCAGGGCGTCGGGCATACCCGCATGGCAACCGAGTCCGCGGTCACCCCGTCGGGAGCACACCCGTTCGCCGTCGGGCCCGAGCAGTGCCTGGTACACAACGGTTCGTTCTCCAACCACGCGAGCATCCGCCGCGACCTGCGTGCTGCCGGTGTGGAATTCGACAGCGAGAACGACACCGAGGTGGGTGCCCGGTTCGTCGCCCACCAACTCGCCGCCGGCAAGGACGTCGAGACCGCACTCAAGGAGGTCTGCGCCACCTTCGACGGCTTCTACACCCTGCTGGTGTCCAACCGCGACTCCTTCGCCGTGGTCCGCGATGCTATCGCCTGCAAGCCCGCGGTGATCGCCGAGACCGACGATTGGGTTGCGATGGCGAGCGAATACCGTGCTCTCGCAGGACTTCCCGGCGTCGAAAACGCGCGCATCTGGGAGCCCGAGCCCGAGGTGGTCTACGCATGGACACGCTGACCGCAACCCTGGAACCACAACTTTCGATCCCGAAGGAGGAGACCATGAATCCCGCTCATCATTTCGATCTCGCCGAGACTCCTCTGCGCGAGGTCAATTCGGCCCTGCACGGCGACGTGTCGGGCGAGATCGTCATCGACAACCCGGCCGGCGCACACAGCGTGGCCGCCGGCGTCAACGCGCCGGTCAAGATCACCGTCAACGGCCATGTCGGCTACTACGCCGCCGGAATGAACCAGCAGGCCGAGATCACCATCGACGGCAACGCCGGCACCGGTGTCGCGGAGAACATGATGAGCGGAACCGTCGTGGTCAAGGGCAACGCTTCCCAATCGGCCGGCGCCACCGCGCACGGCGGACTGCTCGTCATCGAGGGAGATGCCGCGGCCCGCTGTGGCATCTCGATGAAGGGCATCGACATCGTGGTCGGGGGCAGCGTCGGCCACAACAGCGCCTTCATGGCGCAGGCCGGACGCCTGGTGATCCGCGGCGACGCCGGACACGGGCTCGGCGACTCGATCTACGAGACGCGAATCTATCTGCGCGGCAACGTCGAATCCCTCGGCGCCGACTGCGTCGCCAAGCCGATGCGTGCCGAGCACCTCGAAGAGCTTGCCGGACTGCTGAAGGCCGCTGGCTACAAGGACGACGATCCCAGCACCTACACCCGCTACGGCTCGGCCCGTCAGCTCTACCACTTCCACAGCGACAACACGTCCGCGTACTGACGCCTTCCGGTCCCTGAGGTGCGAGGAGCGCTAGCGACGAGCCTCGAAGGGCCGCTACACCTTTCCACAGAAAGAACATCATGACCGACAACCTGAGCATCGAGCAGCGCGGGCTCCGTGAGTCCGCCACCTTCGACCGCACCACCATCGCAGCCATCCAGCGCGCCGCCGACACCGGTGTCTACGACATCCGGGGCTGGGGCGCCAAGCGAAAGCTGCCGCACTTCGACGACCTGCTGTTCCTGGGAGCGTCGATGTCGCGGTACCCGCTCGAGGGCTACCGCGAGCGTTGCGACACCGACCTACTGCTCGGCACCCGAAATGCCAAGTACCCGTTGCACCTCGACACCCCGGTCACCATCGCCGGCATGAGCTTCGGTGCCCTGTCCGCGGGGGCCAAGGAGGCGCTCGGACGTGGCGCGTCGGAGGTCGGGACGTCGACCACCACCGGCGACGGTGGCATGACCCCCGAGGAGCGGGGACAGTCCAAGAACCTGGTCTACCAGTACCTGCCCTCGCGGTACGGGATGAACCCGGACGACCTGCGCAAGGCCGACGCCATCGAGGTGGTGCTCGGACAGGGCGCCAAGCCCGGCGGCGGCGGAATGCTGCTGGGCCAGAAGATCTCCGAGCGTGTGGCCGCGATGCGGACGCTGCCCGAGGGCATCGATCAGCGCAGCGCCTGCCGGCACCCGGACTGGACCGGACCCGACGACCTCGCCATCAAGATCAACGAACTGCGCGAGATCACCGATTGGGAGAAGCCGATCTATGTCAAGGTCGGTGCCACCCGCACCTACTACGACGTGAAGCTGGCCGTGCATTCCGGCGCCGACGTCGTGGTGGTCGACGGCATGCAGGGCGGCACCGCCGCCACCCAGGAAGTGTTCATCGAGCACGTCGGCATCCCGACGCTGGCCGCCATCCCGCAGGCCGTGCAGGCGCTGCAGGAACTCGGCGTGCACCGGGCGGGCAAGGACGGCGTGCAGCTCATCGTGTCCGGTGGCATCCGCAACGGTGCCGACGTCGCCAAGGCGATGGCCCTGGGTGCCGACGCCGTGGCCATTGGCACCGCGGCGCTGATCGCCTTGGGCGACAACGATCCTCGCTACGCCAAGGAATACGAGGCGCTCGGTTCGGCGGCCGGCTACTACGACGACTTCCAGGACGGACGCGACCCAGCGGGCATCAGCACCCAGGATCCGGAACTCTCCGCACGATTCGACCCGGTGATCGGCGGCAAACGCCTCGCCAACTTCCTGCGGGTCACGACCATGGAGGCGCAGACCATCGCCCGCGCGTGCGGCAAGGCGCACCTCCAGCACCTGGAACCCGAAGACCTGGTGGCGATCTCGCTCGAGGCCGCCGCCATGGCGCGGGTCCCGTTGGCCGGCACCTCGTGGATTCCGGGGGCCCGATTGTGAGCGAAGGCAATTCGACCGCATCCGTCGTCATCGTCGGCGGTGGACTCGAAGGTGTGGCGACCGCATGGGCGCTGAGCCAGCGCGGTATCACCGATGTCGTTGTCTGCGAACGCGACACCGTCGGCGGTGGGATGACCGGCAAGTCGTCGGGCATCGTCCGGTGCCACTACGGGGTCAGCTCGCTGGCGGCGATGGCCGCCATCGGGCTGGAGGTCTTCGAGAAGGCCGAAGAGATCTTCGGCACCGACATCGGATTCCGTCAGACCGGGTACGTCGTGGGCGTCGGCGAACCCAACGTCGACAATCTGCGCAAGAGTCTCGCCGCGCAGCGTGCGGTCGGGGTGCAGACCGAGGAGATGGACAAGGCGGAGGTCGCCAAGCTGTGGCCCGCCGCCGACCTGGAGCCGTTCGCGGCCTTCGGATGGGAAGAGCGCGGCGGCTACGGCGACGCGTACCAGACCGCCCAGGCCTTCGCGGCGTCGGCACGGGCTGCCGGCGTGCGAATTCGTCAGGGCACCACCGTGACCGAACTGATCGTCGACGGCGACCGGGCCACCGGTGTGCGGCTGGCCGACGGCTCCACCATCTCGGCGGACACCGTGGTGGTCGCGACCGGCGTGTGGTCGAAGCCCTTCCTCGCGCCCCACGGCGTCGACGTACCGATCTCGGTGCATCGCGAGCAGATCGTGATGATCCACCCGGGTGTGGAACTCGGCGCGGTGCCGGTGTTCTCGGATCTGGTGTCGCTCCAGTACGTCCGGCCGGACGTGCGTGGTGAGATCCTGTTCGGCAACAGCGATCTCGCCGAGCTCGAGATCGCCGATCCGGACAGCTACCTCAATCGCGCAGACGAGGCATTCCTCGATCTCACCGTCGACAAGGTGGGCACCCGCTTCCCGGACTTCACCGAAGCAGCGATCACCAGCAGCTACGCCGGGTGCTATGACGTGACCCCGGACTGGAATCCGATCATCTCGCGTGGACCGCTCGACGGGCTGGTGCTCGCCGTCGGGTTCAGCGGGCACGGCTTCAAGATCTCGCCGGCGGTGGGCCGGCTCGTCGCCGATCTCGTCGTCGACGGCCGTAGCGCCGATCCGCGTATCCCTGAGTCTGACTTCCGCTACACCCGGTTCGCCGAAGGGGAACTGCTCACGACGCGCTTCCCATATGTGGGTGCCGGTGAGATGCGCTGACCTGCACGTGACGGGAGTCTTACCGTGTGTCTCCTGACAGTGGACGCCGGGCGTCACTATCCTGGCGTGGTGGACGAGCCCCTGATCCGGAATCAATCCGGAACCGCGCGAGAACGCCCCGTCGACCAGCCCGTCGAGGAACTGGAACTCGAGGCCGCGATTGCGCGCAACGTGCGCAGGCTCCGTCAGCAGGAGGGGTTGTCGGTCGGCGACATGGCGGCCAAGGTCGGCATCTCCAAGGCGATGCTGTCGAAGATCGAGAATGCTCAGACGTCGTGCAGTCTGAGTACTCTCGCTCGTCTATCCCACGGGTTCGACGTCTCGGTCACGTCGTTGTTCCGTGGCGCCGACCTGGAACGTTCGGCGGTGTTCGTCAAGGCGAACGAAGGCTCCCAGATCATTCGCGAGGGCTCCCGTGAGGGCCACGAGTACGAGCTGCTCGGGTCGCTGCGCGGTGAGCACAAGCGCCTGGAATGCCTGCTGGTGACGCTGACCGAGAAGTCGGTGACCCAGCCGCTGTTCCAGCATCCGGGCACCGAGTTCATCTACATGCTCGAGGGGTCGATGGACTACGCCCACAGCCGCTCGGTGTACCGAATGCGGCCGGGCGACGCACTCCAGCTCGACGGGGAAGGCGCGCACGGTCCGGTCGAGTTGGTCGAACTGCCGTGCCGCTTCCTCTCGGTGATCGCCTTCCCCGACTCGGCCATCTGACCTCTCGGCGCCTACCGCTGGCTCGTCGGGATCTCCGTCTGCTGATCGAGTAGGTGAGCCCTTGTCGAGGGGCGTCCTGGTGATTGAGTAGGCGAGCCCCCGAGGTCGAGCCGTATCGAAATCCGGTGAGACAAACGTGTCCGCGACCCAGTGGTCTCCGACATCGTCGGCGATCGTGGAAGCGGGAAGTGTCCGTCGGCGCGCGACAGAGGACACCCCGACGGGTCAGGAGAAACGTTGTAGCAGAAGGTGCCCCATACGCGACACCTTCTACCACGACGTTGGCTGCTCGGCCTCGACACCTGGCGTGCTCGGTCACTCCAGCCGTCGCACCGCAAGAAACTAGGGGAAGAAACTCGTCCCCTACCCCTGGAGTCTTCCCCGCGAAATTTCTCACGGACGACTCAACAAGCCGGGGACGAAAGTAGGGGAAGAACCTTCCCATACTTTCAGTGGCCCGGCGGCTCACTAGTACTCCTCGGCACCGATGAGCGCGGCGTCCTCATCGACCGTCTTGCCGACCGCCTTGCGTCCGCCGACGAACGACACGGCACAGACGGCGACCACGCAGTAGGCCGCGGCGAACCACCACGGTGCGGCATGCGATCCGAACCATTCGGCGAGGTGCGCGACCAGGACGGCGGCCACGGCGGCACCCATCCAGCGCAGGAAGCTGTAACCGGCGCTCGACACCGAGCGTGGGGTTTCCGGACCGTTCGCCGACATCGCGACGCCGGTGAACAGCGTGTTGAGCAAGCCCGACGGGATGCCGGAGATGATGACCGCGAGCCCGATGAGCCAGACCTGGTCGTCGAGGGTGCCGATGCCGGCGAGCGCCATGACCACCGCGTAGGTCGCGATGGCGGTGATGACGCCGCCCTTCTGCCCGATCCGCTGCGCGAGCCACGGTGCGACGAAGACACCTGCGAGGGCGGTCAGCAGACCCCAGCCGAAGAACACCAGGCCGGCGTAGATCGGCCGCAGTCCCATGGCGATGGGTGCCCAGGCGATGACGGTGAACAGAGCGCCGGTGTAGAACGCCGAGCCGATCGAGGTGATGAGCAGGGTGCGGTTGCGCAGCGCCTTCAGCGGGTCGACGATCCGGACCGGGACTCGCTCGGTGCGCGGTCCGTCGGTGGGCAGCATGACCGCGCAGAGGATGGCGCCGATCAGCATCAGGATTGCGGTCCCGGCGAACGGTGCGCGCCACGTCCATTCGCCCAGAACGGCTCCCAGCAGCGGGCCGATCGCCAGACCGACGCCGAGCGCGGCTTCATACAGCATGATCGCGCCGTGCTGGCTGCCCTTGGCAGCGGTCACGATGAAGGCGAGTGCGGTCGCGATGAACAGGGCATTGCCGAGTCCCCAGAGGACGCGGTAGGCGATGAGTTGGTCGATGCCGCTGGCGAAGGCCGAGATACCGGCCGCCACGACGATGAAGGCAAGGCCAACGGTGAGGGTGCGCTTGGGGCCGAAACGGTAAGCGGCCCAACCGGTCAGCAGCATGGCGACACACTGCACGCCGACGTACACGCCGAACAGCAGGGTCAGCTTCTCCGGCGGCGCATTGAGCGCCTCGGCGATGCTGTTGAGGATGGGATCCACGAGACCGATGCCCATGAACGCGATGACTGCGGCGAAGGCCGTCACCCAGACCGTGCGGGGCTGTCCGCGGAACGCCTCGATGAGCGAATGTTCTTGATGGTCGGCTACTTCCGAAGAAGCTGGCCGATTCTCGGTGACTGTCATAGGTGATTCCTCGCGTGATCAATCGGTGGGTGCGTCGGCGCGGGCCGGCTGGATTTCGAGTTGCTCGCGCAGACGCTCCAACGCTGGTGCGGCGGCGTCGAGTGCTGCGCGATCGGCGTCGCTCAGTTGTGCCACTGCTTCGGTCAGAATGCTGTCGCGTTGTCCGCGAACCCGGTCGAGAACGTCGACGCCGTGGTCGGTCAGCCCGACCAGGACGGCCCGCCGATCCTCGGGATCCGCATGACGTTCGACGAGGCCGTTCCGAGCCAGACCGTCGATGAGGGCGGTGGCCGTCGGCATGCGGATGGACTCGCGGTCGGCGAGTTCGCCCATCCGCATCGGACCGTGGTCGAGCAGTACGGACAGTGCCGACGCCTGCGCCGCCGTGTACTCACGGATCGGCGTGTGGCGTCGAAGTGCCAGGTAGAGCCGCGTCAGCGTCGGCCGCAGGGCGGCCGCCAGGGCGGAGGGTTCGACATCAGACACATTCGTAAGCCTAATACTTAGGGATACGAAGTAAAAGTCGGACCGTTGTGACCTTGGGCACGCGCGGTGTTGGGCGCGATCGCCGGCCTTAGGAATATTAGGACGCTTTATTATCTGCGGATAAACTCGGCTAGCTCTTGATGAAGTCGGTCCGTGGACCGACTTCGCAATCCCTACACACCGAACGCAGGCGCTGAGCCGGAGGTTGTGGCTGGCCGCGATGAACTCGTTTCAACCTTTGAAGTACTCCTTGCTCGGCTATCGCGGGGGCGAACTGAGCAGTCGATGATCATCACCGGCCTGCGCGGCGTGGGCAAGACTGTGGTGCTCAATCTCTTCGCCGAGCGGGCGCGTGAGTCTCGTTGGCAAGTGGCTGAGTTCGAAGCCAGCAGAAACGACGACGCGCACTTTGAGGCACGCTCTTCTCTGTGTTGCGCGCAGCCCTCCTCCAGATCTCCCCGAGACAACGATGGACTGACAGAGCGCATCGGGCGGCGTCCGCACTGTCGTCCTTCAGCGTGTCGGCGGCTGGATTGTCTGTTTCGTGGGATGTCGCTGTCGAGGATGGACTGGCAGACCACGGGAACTTGTCCATGGACCTCACCGACGTCTTGGTCACTCTCGGCGAGGTGGCCGGTGAGGCTGGTCGAGGCATCGTGATTCTGGTGGACGAGGTTCAGTTCTTGCGAAAGACCCAGTTGGAGGCTGTGATCCAGGGAATTCACAAGACCGTCCAGCGAAAGTTGCCAATCACGTTCGTGGGCGCGGGGTTACCGCAAATCGCGGAGCTCGCCGGTGACGCCAAGTCGTATGCGGAGCGCCTCTTCACTTTTCCGGGCATCGGTTCACTCGACGAGTCAGCTGCGCATCGTGCGCTGGCGGGCGCCGCCGAGCAGGAGGGGGTGACTTTCGAACACGCCGCCCTTGAGCTGGCTGTGCAGATCACGCAAGGCTATCCGTACTTCTTGCAGGAGTTGGGATACCAGGCTTGGGAGGTCGCCGAAGGCGAATCCATCTCGCGCGAGGATGTGGAGGTCGCGCGCGAAGCGTACGACGCCAAACTTGACTCCTCCTTCTTCCGCGTCCGACTCGACCGCGCCACCGCGCTGCAGACCGCCTACATGCGGGCAATGGCGGAGTTGGGTCCCGAGCCACACAAAGCCGGTGACGTCGCACGCAGCATGGGTCGCGAGTCGACTCAGGTAGGGCCGACGCGGGCCGAGCTCATCAACATGGGCCTCCTCTTTACGCCCAGTCACGGCTATGCAGCTTTCACAGTGCCGAACTTCGATGGGTTCTTGAGGCGCGCGATCCCACATCTCGAAGTCCCCACGACCAGACGCCGCGGCCGACGCGACGATGGTTCAGGGACGTCAGAGTAATCTGGCTAACGTGAGAAGTCCCAAGGAGCGATTCAGCGATCTCTCCCCGCGGTCCCAGGCACTGATTCGAATCGGCACGGTCGTACAGATCGGGTTGCAGGTTGCTGCGCTCGTCGATATCGCGCGCCGCCCGGCTTCGGAGATCAACGGCGGCAAACGCAAGTGGGTGGCACTGAGCTTCGTGAACTTCTTCGGCCCGATCGCCTACTTCGTCACGGGCCGCAAGACCGACTGAGACACGGGGCTACACCCCGATCGGGCCCGCGTCCCGCCATACCGCGACGACGGCCGGACGCGGTTGGGCGTTGCCGCCGTCGGGCCAGTTCGACGCCGGGTTGTCGGCCGAGTGGTCGTCCTCCTCGCCGGGGTGCTGCACGCACACGATGACGCGGTCGGTGCCGATGATCGGTCCGCAGGTCTCCGCGCCCTTCGGCACGGTCAGGAATTGCTTTGTCTGCCCGCGGTGTTCGCCGTCGAGTGCGACGGCGAACAGACCGTCGTTGCTGTCGAGCGCGTTGCCGTCGGTGGAGATCCAGAGGTTGCCGTGCGGGTCGAAGGCCACGTTGTCCGGGCACGAGATAGGGCTGACCTTGGTCTTGTCGAAGCCGGCGAAGTAGGTGTCGGCCTCGGCCGGATCGCCGCACACCAGAAGTAGGTCCCAGGTGAAGTCGGTGCCTGTGTGGTTGTCGGTGATCTCGATGATCTGACCGTTCTTGTTCTCGTTGCGCGGGTTTGCGGTGTCGGCGGCGGCCTCGCCGTCGGTGCCGCGCTTGGAGTTGTTGGTGAGCGCGCAGTACACCTTTCCGGTGATCGGATGCGGCTCGATGTCTTCGGGCCGATCCATCTTGGTGGCACCGGCGCGGTCGGCGGCGACCCGGGTGAACACCGCGACCTCCTCCGGCGACATCCCCTCGATGTGTGATTGGGCGCTGCCGTCGGGCCGAACGGTGAGTAGCGGCTTCCAACTGCCCGAACCGGCGAATGTGCCTGAGGGCGGGAGCTTTCCGCTGCCGTCGATGGCACCGGGGTCGTTGCCGGTGAACGTGGCGACGTACAGGGTGCCCTCGTCGAGGATTCCCGCATTGTGTGCCCGCGCGGCCTTCGACAGTCCGGTCTTCATCCGCCGCGTCGACACGAATTTGTAGATGTACTCGAACCGTTCGTCGTCGCCGCTGTAGGCGACCACGGTCCCGGCTTCCGGGCCCCTCGACACGACGTGGATGGTCGCGGACTCATGTTTGAGCCTGCCGAGGGCGCTGTGCTTGATCGGCGTCGACGCCGGGTCGTGCGGATCGACCTCGACGACGTATCCGAATCGGTTGGCCTCGTTGGGCTCCTGGGCCAGATCGAATCGCTTCTCGTATCGGCCCCACTGGTGCTCGTCGGCGTCGTCGTCGAAGCTGTAGCGATCGAGGTTCTCGCTCGCCGTCTTGTCGGTGACCTTGCTCGCGTTGGAGAAGTAGTTGTTGAAGTTCTCCTCGCCGGAGAGCATGGTGCCCCACGGGGTGAGCCCGCCGGAGCAGTTGGCGATGGTGCCGAGGATGGTGGTACCCGCGGGGTCGGCTGAAGTGCGCACGAACTCGCTGCCCGCGGCCGGGCCGGTGAGCTGGAACGGCGTCGACGCCGTGATCCGGCGGTTACGTTCTCCGACAACCGGATCGAGAGATCCTACGCCGGGCGTGGCGCTCACCTCCAGCACCGTGATGCCATGCGCGGCCATCGCGATGCGTGCCTGATCCTCGGTGGGCTGCTTGGGGACATAGCCGGTGAACATGAACTCTTCGGAGGTGTACTCCTGGTTGCATACCAGGTAGAAGTGGTTGCTCACACCGTCGACCGGGATGAGGCCGGCGAAGTCGTTGTTGTACCCGAACTGCATTGCCTGCGCTTGCGGGGTCTGCGCACCGAAGTCGAATGCAGGCGCACCGGGCAGCACCGGATCGCCCCAGCGGATCACCACCTGCTGCCGGTATCCGTCGGGAATCACCAGTGTGTCTTCGGTATTGGGCGGCACCGCGGTGAAGTTCATGCCGGACGGCGATGCGCCGGAGTTTGGGGCGGCGGACTCCGAAGAGTCGCCACATGCGGCGAGCACCGACGAAGCGCCCACTGCAACGGCCGCACCCGCGGTCGAACGGAGCACCGTCCGTCGAGACACACCGGTACGCGCGATGTCGCGAAAGTAGTTGTTGTCGCTGCTATTTCCGGGCTCATGCCAGCAGGCGCTGCCGCACTTGTACCGGCACGTCACGCGAGCACGGGCCGACCGGCCGACCTCGGCACCACCATTGGTGAACAGTTGCAACGGAATACGCACGCGGAATCCTCCCCGATTTGCGTGGGACAGTCTCCGGGGATGTTGGAGAACCGGATTCGACGTTAGGTGCGCGAAGGAACGTCCCGGACACCCTGCGGTGAACGGAAGGCGAACAAAACGGACAAGCGGTGGCCGACGGTCAGAATCGACCGCCCACTCCGATCCGACCCGAACTGCTCGAGCCACCGAAGGACCCCGGGCTCCGACCACCGGCTCCGAATCCGCCCCCGAAACCCCCGCCGAATCCGCCCCCGTAGCCGCGTCCGCGGCCGCCCATGCTGCCGCGCAGGAAGCTGTCGACGAGGATGCCGCCGAGTACCGCGCCCGCCGTCGATGCGCCATCGGAGCGGGGCGTCTGCGTGTTCTGCCAGCTCACCACGTCGCCCTGCGCGGCCATCAAAGCCTGGTCGGCGAGGG
>NZ_JBEXMX010000019.1:0-65998 GCF_040610755.1 Gordonia sp. NPDC003585
CTGCTGATGGGCGGTGCCGTGGGTTCCGCGGTGGCGGCCGACCTCGGCGCACGCACCGTCCGCGACGAGATCGACGCCCTGCGAACCATGGGCATGGATCCGGCGCGCAGGGTGATCGCCCCACGCCTGCTCGCGGTCATGGTGGTGGCACCGCTCATCTGCATCGAGATCATCTTCGTCGGTGTGTCGACCGGCTACTTCGTGAACGTGGCGTTCCAGGGTGGCGCCGCGGGCAGCTACATCGGCTCCTTCGGCGAATTTGCCGGACTGACCGATCTGTGGGCGGCGCTGGCGAAGGCCGAGATCTTCGGCATCGTCGTGGTCGCGATTGCCTGTCAGCGTGGTTTGGAGGCCAAGGGCGGGCCACGCGGGGTGGCCGACGCGGTCAACGCGACCGTCGTCCTGTCCGTGGTGGCCAGCTTTGTGCTCAACCTGATTGCCACGCAGATTCTTTCGATGTTCGTAGAGAACCGGATCGGGTGAGGCGATGAATCGGGTGAGGCGATGACGGGTCTGGACCTCTATCTTAACGCGCATCCCCGCGCCCGCCGGCTGGCCGACGCGGCAAGTCTGCCCGGCCGGTTGCTCGCGATGCTCGGCCATCAGTTGCGGTTCGCCGCTCAGGTGATCGGAGCGGTTCCACATACGTTGCGCCACTACCGAAATCAGACACTCGCGGTGTTGGGCGACATGATGTGGGGCAGCGGGACGGTGATCGTCGGCGGCGGTACGGTCGCGGTGCTCGTGGTGCTGGGCGCATCGGTCGGTGGCTCGATCGGCGTGGAGGCCTTCGGATCTCTCGACATGTTCGGGATGGGACCGCTCACCGGATTCCTCTCGGCCTATGCGACGACGCGCGAGATCGCACCGATCGTCGCCGCCATCGGTTTCGCCGCGCAGGCCGGTTGTCGAATGACCGCCGAGATCGGCGCGATGCGCATCTCCGAGGAGATCGACGCCCTCGAAGCCCAAGCGGTGACGCCCATTCCGTTCGTGGTGACCACCCGTGCGATTGCCGGGGTGGTCACCATCATCCCGCTGTTCCTGATCACGCTGGTGCTGGCGTACCTCACGTGCGCCTGGGTGGTGACCGGATTCCACGGCCAATCGTCGGGCACCTACGAGCACTATTTCAACGCCTTCCTGAGGCCGATCGACGTCTTCTACGCGGTCATCAAGGTGGTCGTCTTCATCGTCGCGGTGGTCCTCGTGCATGGCTATCAGGGCTTCTACGCGCGTGGCGGGCCCGAAGGCGTGGGCGCGGCGACCGGACGCGCCATCAAGTTCAGCTTCATCCTGATCGTGGTCCTCGACATGCTGCTCACCCTGGTGTTCTGGGGCACCGACGTCGGATTCAGGTTCTCCGGATGATCGGCCCGCCCGTCGATCACTCCGGCCGTGGCCTCAGCACCGGCCGACATGCGGTGTGGGGTCTCGCGATGGTCGCGATCGTCGCGATCGTGACCATCCCGATCGCGCTGTATGCGCAGCGCGCGTTCGACGATGACGTCGAGATCACCCTCACCTCAGCGAAAGTGGCCGACAGTCTCACGGCCGGGGCCGACGTCAAGTACCGGGGACTGCTGGTCGGGCGTGTCGACGACGTCGAGGTGACCGACGATGGACAGCAGCGCATGACCGTCGCACTCGACGCCGATCAGGCGCGGGGGATCGACGGACAACTCACGGCACGATTTGTGCCCTCGAACATCTTCGGCGTGGTCGGTGTGGAGTTGACGCCGGTCGCTCCGGGGCCGGCCGTTGGCGCCGGTGACGTCGTCGCTGTGGATGCGGATTCCGCTGGGGTGTCGGCGATTGCGGTGCTCCGCGACATCGGTTCCATCACCACGACACTCACGGGCAACGACGTGAATGCGATGATCAACCGCCTCGATCAGGTGGTGGACCAGTTGTCTCCCTTGATATCCGGCGGCTTCGAACTGTTCGTTCTGGCCAAACAACATCAGCGGATGCCGTTCGCCGATGTGCTGCGTATCTCCGCGGACACCCTGCACGGTGCCGACCGTCTCGCCGAACCCTTCGTCGACCTGTTCACCACGCTCGTGGAGAAGACCGAGATGTATGCCGATCCGGTTCAAACCGCCAAGGTGACCGGTGCGCTCACCGGCCTGGTGCAGACCTTCATCACCCTCGGGCAGGTAGTCGGGCACAACCCGCGTGAACTCGCCACCGTCCTCGACGCGTCGTTGACTCTCGGTGCGCCCCTGGGCTACACCCTCTCCACCGTGCCGGCGTCGGCCGCCGACATTCACGAGCTGATCGGCCGGCTCGAGCGCGCGTTCCCCAAGGACAGCGGAGCGGTTCGTCTCCGGGTGGGGGCCACGCTCGCATCGCTCCCGCAGATCACCTCCGTGCTCGCCGGAATGGGCGGTACCCGATGAATCGAGTGAGTGCCTGGGCAACAGCGGGTTTCGTGGTCTTCGTGGTTGCCATGCTGGTGGCCGGGTGGGTGATCGTCGAGGCCCTGAACCCATCGGTGTCCGGTGACCAGCAGACCTACACAGCGCAGTTCACCGACGTCTCCGGACTTTCCGTCGGCAACGACGTGCGCGAACTGGGTGTGCGGGTCGGCAAGGTCGAGTCCATCGAACTGACCGGCACCGACGGTCGCAGTAGTGGGGGAATGACTGCGCAGGTGCGATTCTCGGTGACGACGACCAGTCATGTGTACGCCAACACCCAGGTTGCCATTCGCTACCTCAACCTGGTCGGGCAACGCTACATCGACCTGACCACCGACGGCGCCGGACAGGGGACGACGCCGCCGTCGGAGGTCATCCCCGTCGCGCGCACGGTCGGTTCGTTCGACATCACCGAGATGTTCAACGGTCTGCGACCGCTGTTCGGCACGCTGCAACCCGAACAGCTGAACTCGTTGATGACCAACATCCTTGCCGTCGTCGAAGGCCGCGGTCCCGACGTCGGGTCCGTTCTCGAACAGCTGCGACAACTCACCGGCGTGGTCGCCGACCGCTCCGCCATGATCGCGACCATCATCACCCAGCTCGGCCGCGTGGCCGCCGAGATCCGGTACAAGTCACCGAGGTTGAACGATCTGATCGCGCGGATGGGTGACGCCTTCGGGGTGTTGGCGGCGTCCGCGGCCAAGACGCAGGTTTCGATGCGGCTCGCGGCTCGCAGCCTGGGTCCGGTGCGACAGTTACTCGGCCAACTCGAGGGCGCCTACTACGGCAACTATGCCGACGTCGACCGTCTGCTGCGCGCGTGGGTACCGGGGGTCAACTCGGCGACCGCGTTGCTCGCGCAGGTGCCGTCACTCATCGACGCGCTCGACGGGTCACTGCGCGTCGCAGCGCAGAAGAAGCTGACGTGCTCACAGGGCGAGGCGATTCCGTCGCCGATGACCAAGGTGCTGTTGGCCGGCGTGCCGGTGGTGATGTGCCGATGACCCAGCAGGTGCGACGCGACGAACGATCGGTCGAGCGCAGACAGGTGCGGATCGGTCTCATCGGGATAGTGATGGCCATCGCGCTGGCCGTGGTCTGCGGGGTGATCTATCTGGATCCTTTCGGGCATCGCGAGATTGCGGTGCGACTGGAGACCAGCGGCGGACTGCGCATCGGCGACGAGGTGCGGATCGCCGGTGTGACCGTGGGCGAGGTGTCAAAGGTGACGCTGCATCCCGACCGAGTTGACGTCACGATGCGCATCGACGACGACCTCGCGATCGGCGACCAGAGTGCCGCCGACGTCCGACTGCTCACCGCCATCGGCGGCCACTATGTGGCCCTGCGCCCGGCGGGTCGTAACCCGCTGGGCAGCAATCCGATACCGGTAGATCGGACAACCGTTCCCTACACCCTTGCCGACGTCATCGCCGACTCCGGACAGGTCGTCGACCGCGTGGACGGGGTGACCATCTCGCAGACCCTGGACAAGGTGACCGCGGCGCTCGACGGTCAGCCCAGCGCGATCCGCGAGATCATCGCCGACATGCGGAAGCTGACGACCTCGATCGGCGATCGGGGCCGCGACCTCGACGCCGCCGTCGCCCTGACGGACGAGTACATGGCCGGGCTCAACAGCGGGCGGGCGCGCCTGGTCGAGATGTTGCGCCTCATCGGCTTCGTCGGAGCCAAGGCGTACCAGGTGAAAGCCGAAGGCGTGGAGACGGTCCGATCGATCGGCGCCCTGTTCGCGTTCATCGGAAAGCCGGTCGATGCATTCACCGGAACCATCGAGCCGCCGCTGCAACAGGTGCTCGGGATGGTGCGGACGCTGCAGCAGCAGCCGGGCCGAATCGACGAGCTGCTGGCCAAGTTGAGGACCGTGGTCTCCGATGTCGCTGTCGCACTCGGCCTTCCGGGACGCGCAGCAGGCGTGGACAGGTCGGCGGTGGTGGTCGAGGTGCCCGGCGTCACGGTGACGCCGCAAAGCCTGGCCCGTGGCGGACTCTGCGTCCCCAGCGCGGGACGGAGGTGCTGAGGAAGTGACACGACTCTTACGGCCGAGGATCCTGTTGAGCGCACTCGTGGCGATCGCACTCGTGGTGTCGGTGACGGCGATGTTCCTCGGCGACGAAACCGACGGTCGCAGCGGCTGCGCCCAGATGGCCGATGCCGTCGGGCTGTATCCCGGCAACGACGTGACCATGCGCGGCGTTCGGGTGGGCGAGGTCACGTCGATCGCACCGTCGCAGGGCCATGTCGAAGTGCGATTCGACCTCGACGACGGTGTCGAGCTGCCCGCCGACGTGTCCGCGGTGACGACGTCGGACTCCATTGTCACCGACCGGCATCTGGAATTTCCGTCGGGTCGCGTCACCGGTCCGGCGTGGGATCTGAGCCAGTGCATCCCCCTGGATCGGACGCACACACCGAAGAGCGTCAGCGAGGCGTACGCCGCCTTCGACAAACTGTCTCGGGAGGTGACCGCGGCCGCGTCGACGTCGGGGCGCGGGCGTGACATCGTGCGTGACGCGATGAACCGGGTGAACGAGTCGCTGCGCGGGACCGGTCCGGACTTCAACAATGCCGTCCGGGGACTTGCTGCGGCGCTGGGTGATCCGGCACTGCGCGACGCACAACTCCGGTCCCTGCTGACCAACGTCGGCGAACTCACCGGATTCTTCGTCGAGCGTTGGCCTGCTTTGCAACTGGGACTGACCAAGCTCGGCGAGTTCGCAGTGACCTTCGACGAATGGTTCTCCGTGCTGAACCCGGCGGTGGTCGACACAACCAAGCTGACACCGTCACTGCTGCGTCTCATTCGCACCTACTCGCCAGACGTGTTCAAGGTGCTCGACGTGCTCGTCCCGTTGCTCGACCGCGTACCGGTCGAGACCATCGTGGGCATCCTGCGCAAGCTGCCGCCGGTGTCGGCAGGGTTGCAGCGCATTCTCGCTCAGGGTGCCAAGGCCGGTGGCGTGACGGTCGCGCCCCCGCGGGTTCGGGTTGCCGCGTCGTCGCCCGTGGTGTGCCGCACGGTCAATGCCGCGATGCCGGGAGCGTGTCGTCCGGTCGCCGGACGCACCGACACCGTCGATCTCGCGCTCGTCGCAATGGTGCTCGGTACGGCGCGGGGAGGGCGGTGAAGATGAACGGTCGGAATCGACGACTCGTGCTCACTCTGATTGCGGCAGTGGTGGTGATGGTGTCCGGCTGCTCGATGCAGCCGACCGATCTGCCGCTGCCCGGAACGCGGGTGGACGGCGCGAGCCGAACCCTGTCGGTCGAATTCGCCTCTGTCCTCAATCTTCCGGCGCGCAGCAAGGTTCTGCTGAACGGCACTCGGGTGGGCGTGCTCCGCGAGGTGCGGTTGGGGACACGCGACGGACGTCGTGTCGCCATCGCCATGCTCGACGTCGAGGAGGCCGTTGCGATCCCAGTCGGGAGCACCGCCGAGTTGCGGCAGGCCACTCTGCTCGGTGACTTCTACATCGCGCTGACTCCGCCGCAATCACGTGCGGGTTCCGACCTGCCCGACGGCGGCGTGATCGATCTCGCGCACAGTTCGGTCGCGCCCCAGGTCGAGGAATTGCTCGGCGGCGTCGCCGCGCTCGCCAACGGCGGGACGGTCGCCACACTGCAACGATTGATCACCAACGCCAACAACGCATTCCCGGCCGATGTGACCGACCGCGACACCGGAAACGAGGTGCTGCGCGCACTTATCGCGCGCAGCACATCAGAGAGCGCGTCGATCCGGCAGATCATCGCGTCGGTGGCCGAGATCTCGCGCACTCTCGACGCCAACGCCGCTGCCCTCGGATTCTCCTTCGAATTCGGGCCGCGCCGCGTGAGTGGCGCGGTGTCGGCCTTCCTCGGACTGTCCAATGTCTTGAATGCCCTGGGCCCCAACGTGGTCCCGATCGGCGACCTGGTGGTGCCGCGATACGCAACGCTGCAAGGCCTGATAGCTGTGGTCAATCCGTTGGTGGACACCGCGGTACGCCTCGATTCGGGTGCGCCGTCGGACATCGCACGGGTCGACGCCCTGCTGCGGGATCGGATCGTTCCCTGGCTGCGAAGTCCGTCGGTCGACGTCGTCGACGTGACCACCGCCGACGGTCGGGGAACCGGTCCGTCGACCGTGGACACCTCGACCGTCGCGGCGGTGTTGCGGATGATCGGAGCCGTAAAATGAAGCAGTCTCGCGCCATTGGTGGCCTCGTGCTGCTTGTCATTGTGTCGATCCTGCTGACGATCTATCTCTCGGTCGGTGTGCTGCGGGTGAACCCGCTGGCGGAGAAGGATTCTGTGATCGTCGAGCTCGCGCAGTCCGGTGGGCTGCAGACGAATTCGGCGGTTCTGTACAACGGGATCGAGGTCGGCAAGGTGACGTCGATCGACACCGATGGCACCCGTCTGCGCGCCCACCTGAGCATCGACGCAAATGCCGACATCCCGGCCGGCGCATCCATTCGGGTGGCGAACCTGTCGATGGTCGGCGAACAGTACGTCGAGTTCTCGTCGACCGATGCGGACGGACCTTACATCTCGGACGGAGATGTGCTGAGCGACAACATCGATCCCGGTATCGGGGTGGCCGACATGCTGGCACACATGCGGGGTCTGACCGGGCAGTTCGACCCGGAGACGCTGGAAGAGCTGGCCCGCACCATCACGTCGGGGTGGCAGGGCCGGGATGCCGACCTGGCCCGCATCGGCGACTTCGCCGAGCGCACCGCCCGCACCGTCACCACCTATCGGACCGAGTTCTCCGGGGTGTTCGACCATGTGCAACAACTTCTCTTGCGCTCACGGGCCGATCGGATCGGGCCGGTGTTGCGCGAGACCGCGCCGAAGCTTGCGCACATGAACGTGCCGTTCGCGACGCTGTGGAGCCTGCTGCCGGGTCTGGCGACCGCCACCGAGGGCGCGGTGGGCTGGTATGACGTGATCATCCCGTTCACCAAGAAGATCGGCGAGTACCTCGCGGCCACCATGCCCGACGCGGCCGCCATCATCGGCGTCCTGCAACCCACCCTGACGGCGGTCGCGCCCGCGGCGCGCGTGAATCTGGCGGCGGTTGCCGCAGCGGGCCTGCAGGTGGTCGACGAGAACGGCGTGCTCCGGATACGGGTGGTGCCGCCACGATGAACCCCGATCGCACCGAAGACACAAGCTCATCAAGAGAATCCTCCGACCCGGGAGAACCCATGAAAGACAACGACACCGAAGTGACGCAGGACAACGACCCCGGCGCCGTCGAGGTAGCCGACAGCGACACTGCCATCCCCGACGCCGTTGAAACCGAGACCGAAGCAGCCGCTACCGAAGCGCCCGTAACCGAAGCGGCGGTGTCCAAGGCGAAGTCGAAGCCGTCCGATGCCGGCACCACGGGCAGCTCGAGTGTTGTCAGCACCCTGCGGTCGCCACGTGTCATCCGGTGGGCCGCGGCCGTGGTGATCGTCGGGCTGCTGGTCGTCACCGGAGTATCGCTCTGGCAGATGCGATCGCTGCAAACCCAGCTCGATGCCGAACGATCGCAGAATGCCGACGCACTGCATGCTCAGCAGGTGGCCGCGGACTATGCGGTGGCTGCCGCTCACATCGATTACCGCAACTTCGACCCCTGGTTCGCCAGCCTGCGCCGCGGCGTCAACGACCGCCTCGCCGGGCAGTTCTCGAGCAGCGAACCGGCGTTGCGCGACCTGCTCGGACAGTTGCAGTGGACGTCGACGGGGTCGCTCGTGGGCAGCGACATCACCGCGCAGCACGACGGCAAGTACGAGGTTCAGGTGTTCGTGGACGTCACGACGAGCAACGTACAGTCGCCTCAAGGGGTCAAGACCACCGCGCTGTACCCGATCACCATCGAGAAGAACGGCTGGCGGATCAGCGACATCAGCGGGGGAGTGGCACCGATACCGGGCAAGTGAGCAGGAGAAGCGATGCCGGACAACAGCGGAGGGCAGAGTATCGGGCTGCGAGACATGGTGTGCGGGATCGCCTCGTTGTGCGGCGACATCCCGACGATGCTGCGAGCGCTGCCGTCGGCGATTCCGCAACTGCCGACGGCAAAGATGTCCATCGGCAAGCGATTCGCGCAGAACGCCCACAAGTTCGCCGACCGCGACTTCCTTCGTTTCGAAGGCAGATCGATCGCCTACCGGGAAGCCAACGAGCACGCCAACAGAATCGCTGATCTCCTCACACGCCAGGGGATCTCGCGCGGCGACGTGGTCGCCGTGCTCTCCCGCAACCATCCCGACGTCGTCATCACGATGCTGGCCATCGTCAAGATCGGCGCGATCGCCGGAATGCTGAACTTCCATCAGCGCGGCCAGGTGCTCGAACACAGTCTCGGGCTCATCGACGCGAAGATTGTTGTCTACCAGGATGATCTGTTCGAAGCGCTGGAGTCGGTGTCCAATACCGCGCGGCCGCCGATCGAGATGGAATTCGCCGATCTGCATCGTCGGGCCACAGGCTGCTCGTCGAAGAATCCGGCGGTGACCGACACGATATCGGCCGACGACACCGCCTTCTACATCTTCACCTCCGGGACCACCGGATATCCCAAGGCCAGCAAGATGAGTCACTATCGTTGGCTCGCCGCGATGGGTGGCATCGGCGGATTCGGCATCCGGCTTCGATCAGATGACGTCATGTACACGGCGCTGCCGTTCTATCACAACAACGCGCTGACGGTCTCGGTGTCCTCAGTCCTGGTGGCGGGTGCCTGTCTGGCGGTCGGCCGAGAATTCTCGGCGTCGCGATTCTTCGACGAGATGATCGAGAACGATGCGACCGCGTTCTGCTACATCGGCGAACTCTGTCGATACCTTCTTGCGCAGCCACCGAGACCGACCGATCGCGCGCATCGGGTGCGCCTGGCGGTCGGCAACGGGTTGCGCCCCGACATCTGGGACGAGTTCACCGAGCGCTTCGGCATCGACCGGGTCGTGGAGTTCTACTCGGCGAGCGAAGCCAACATCGGTTTCATCAACATCTTCGGACTGTCCAGGACGGCCGGCTTCTCGCCGATGAAGTACGCGATCGTCGAGTACGACGAGGAGACCGGCGAACCGCTGCGCGGCCCGGACGGACGGGTGATCCCGGTGGGACGGCACGGTACCGGCCTGCTGATCGCGGAGATCAACAAACTCATCCCGTTCGACGGCTACACCGATCCGGACGCGTCGCGCAGAAAGGTGATCACCGATGCGCGCAAGAAGGGTGACAGCTGGTTCAACAGCGGGGATATCGTTCGCGACCAAGGCTTTTGGCACATCGAGTTCATCGACCGGATCGGTGACACCTTTCGGTGGAAGGGGGAGAACGTGGCGACGACCGAGGTGGAAGCCGTCATCGATGCTCAGCCGGAGGTCGACGAGGCGGTTGTCTTCGGGGTGCCGATACCCGATGCCGACGGCAAGGCCGGCATGGTTGCCGTCAGCCTCAAGGCCGACGCAGAATTCGATCCCGACGGTTTCGCCGAGCGCGTGCGCGCGAACTTGCCCGGCTACGCGGTGCCGCTGTTCGTCCGGATCGTCGACCATCTCGAACACACGTCGACGTTCAAGCGCACACGGACCGAGCTACGTCGCGAGGCGTACTCCGAAGTCGGGGACGATCCGCTGTACGTGCTGCGGGGCGATACCTACGTCGAATTCGACGGTGTGGTGCAAGCGCGACAAAGCGTTCAGCCACGTTGATCCGACAGTGCCTGCCGGACGAACGCGAGAGCGGCGCCCTGCCACAACAGGATGTGGTCGAGCATCGAGTGGCCCCCACCGGGCACGGGGACGAACTCGGCGCGAAATCCCTGCGCCCGCAGTTCCTCGATGCCCTTGCGGGTGCGGCGTGCGAACGTGCGCTCGTCGGCGTCGCCGTGCACGGCGACCACGCGGGCACCCGGGTTGATGAACCGCCAATCGGCGTACTGCCACCACGGGGCCAGTCCGAGCACCCCGACGACGCGTCGATCCTCGGCAAGACCGGCGGCGACGCGGCCGCCCATCGAATGGCCGATCACGACTACCGGCACTCCGGGGTGTTGACGGCACATGTCCTCGAGCGCCGCCCGGGCGTAGAGCATCGGACTGGCCTGGTCGCCGTTCCAGCCGTAGACGCGGTAGCGCAGCTGGCGGACTGCGACGGCCCGGCCGAAGCGCGCACGGATCGACCAGGTGAACGGGTACATCCGCAGGGCCGAACTCTGCCATGGGCTGAATGGGCGGTAGCTGCGATCGGTCCCACCCGGTGCCACCAGGACGATCAGCCGGGGATTGCTCGGCGACTTCATCAACACGATCAACACGCTATCGTTGCTGCGCGCAGGCGTGTCATGGTGGCAGAATTCGAACCATGGCACATCCTCGCGCTGGTACGTTGGCCCTGCCCGAAGACCTCATCGATGTAGCGGCCGTGGAACGGGCCTACTACGACAACGTGCCGGACCCGGGTGATCCGCTTCAGCAAGTGGTGTTCGGAACCTCCGGGCACCGAGGTTCGAGCCTGGACACCGCATTCAACGAAGCCCACATCCTGGCCACCACGCAGGCGATCGTCGAGTATCGGCGTGGCGCGGGCATCACCGGCCCACTGTTCATCGGCTTCGACACGCACGCGTTGTCGATTCCCGCGTGGCGCAGTGCTCTCGAGGTGCTGGCTGCCAACGAGGTCACCACGCTCACCGCCGAAAGTGACTCGTTCACACCGACTCCCGCGGTGAGCCGGGCCATCCTGACGTTCAACCGAGACAATCCGGGCGTGCTGTCCGACGGGATTGTCGTCACGCCGTCGCACAATCCGCCGCGCGACGGCGGCTTCAAATACAACCCGCCCAGCGGCGGACCTGCGGACACGACGATCACCTCGGTGGTCGCCGCGCGTGCCAACGAGATCCTGGCGAACAAATTGGCCGATGTGAAGCGAATCCCGTTCGAACAGGCCCGATCCGGGGAGTTCGTCAAAGAGTTCTCGTTCCTGATCAACTACTGCGACGGGCTCAAAGACGTCGTGAATCTCGAGGCGATCCGCGAAGCCGGGGTGCACATCGGCGCCGATCCCCTCGGTGGTGCATCCGTCGGCTACTGGGCAGGCATCGGATTTCGGTACAACCTGCAACACCTGACGGTGGTGAACCCGACGGTCGACCCGACCTTCTCGTTCATGACCCTCGACACCGACGGCAAGATTCGCATGGACTGTTCATCGCCGAATG
Organism: Gordonia sp. NPDC003585; assembly: GCF_040610755.1. Classification (NCBI taxonomy): domain Bacteria; kingdom Bacillati; phylum Actinomycetota; class Actinomycetes; order Mycobacteriales; family Gordoniaceae; genus Gordonia; species Gordonia sp. NPDC003585. Next base: position 11,656 of record NZ_JBEXMX010000019.1, read on the forward strand.
CGATGGCGTCACTCATCTCTGCGCGGGACTCCTACGACATCGCCACCGGTAACGACGCCGACTCCGACCGGCACGGCATCGTCACGCCCGACGGCGGACTCATGAACCCGAATCATTATCTGGCGGTCGCCATCGACTATCTCTTCACCCACCGACCGGGGTGGGCCGAGAGTGCGGCGGTCGGCAAGACGCTGGTGAGTTCGTCGTTGATCGATCGGGTGGTCAACGGCATCGGCAGGCCGCTGCTCGAGGTGCCGGTGGGATTCAAGTGGTTCGTAGACGGATTGCTCAGCGGCAGTATTGCTTTCGGCGGCGAGGAAAGCGCAGGTGCGTCGTTCCTGATGTTCGACGGCAGTCCCTGGTCCACCGACAAGGACGGGATCATCATGGCGTTGCTGGCGTCGGAGATCCTCGCGGTGACCGGCAAGACGCCGTCGCAGCGGTACCGCGAGTTGGCCGACGAGTACGGCGAAAGTGCGTACGCACGCGTTGATGCCCCCGCGTCGCGGGAGCAGAAGGCGGTGCTCGCCAAGCTGTCGGCGTCGCAGGTGAGTGCGACCGAACTCGCGGGCGAACCCATCACGGCGATCATGACCGAGGCGCCCGGAAACGGCGCGCCCATCGGCGGACTCAAGGTCACCACCGAGAACGCGTGGTTCGCGGCGCGGCCGTCGGGCACCGAGGACGTCTACAAGATCTACGCCGAATCCTTCAAGGGGGCAGAGCATCTCGCGCAAGTGCAGACCGAGGCGCAACAGGTCGTCGACGCAGCGCTGCAGGGATGAGCTGGGTCAGCCGGCGCCCGGCACCCCGATGAGCCAGCCGACGAGATAGGTTGCGCCCGCGGCTATGGCGCCAAAGGCCAACTGTCGCAGGGCGCCTCGCAACATGGGATGTCGGGTCACGTAGGCGGCGAGGCCGCCCGCCACGAGGAGTCCGGCAGCGCCGACGAGCAGACCGGCGGTCAACGACGAGAAGCCCAGCAGGTAGGGGATCAGCGGGATCACCGCGCCGATCGAGAACATCAGGAACGACGAGACCGCGGCTACCCATGGGGACGGCTGTTCGACGGGATCGACGCCGAGCTCCTGGGTGATGTGGAAGTCGACCGCCCGCTCGGTGTCCTGATGGATCTCGGTGGCGGCGGCCGTCGCGGTCTCCTCGGTCATGCCCATTCCGACGAACTCGTCGATCAGTTCGTCGAGCTCTGCTTTGGGGTGGCGGGTGAACTCGTCACGTTCGACGCGCACTTCGGCGTCGACCTGCTCGTTCTGCGTCGACACCGAGGTGAATTCGCCGAGCGCCATGGAAAACGCGCCGGCGACGAGCCCAGCGACGCCGGAGAGCACGATGGTGTGCGCGTCGGCGCCGGCTCCACCGACACCGGCGACCAGACTGATGTTGGTGACCAGGCCGTCCATCGCGCCGAAGGTGGCTGCGCGCACCCGACCGCCGGCCACGTTGGCGTGGACGTGGCCGACCTCTTCGGGGCCGGACTCCTCGGCAGGCGGGTCACTCACGGTGTGATCGTAATCAACCAGCCGATTCTTATCTTTGGACCGATAGAGTCGAGTGCAGGAAATCCGAGAGAAAGAAGCGTCGTGAACGACAAGCGCAAGTCCGGGGCGTCGGTGCCGAAGACCACGAAGTCGAAGTATCAGCCGAGTGCGAACTCCAGCCGCATGACCTACATCCTCGGCGGGTTGGCCATTCTGGTGGTGGCTGCGCTGGTGATCGGCGGGATCTTCTGGAGCCAGCGCGACAAGGGCAGCGCCGACGACTCGGCACTCAGCGCGAACGCGACCATGATCGCCGGGCCGGGCACCGCGCCGACGATCGACCTCTTCGAAGACCCGCTGTGCCCGATCTGCGGGCAGTTCGAGAAGCAGTACGGCCAGCAGATCAACGCCGCGATCACCGGCAACAAGATCCGGGTGCGGTTCCACACGCTCGACTTCCTGAACCAGAAGTCGGCCTCGGGTGACTACTCGGTGCGTGCCGCGGGCGCCCTGACCTGCGTCGCCGCCGAGGGCAACACGGACGTGTACCTCAAGTTCCATTCGGCGCTGTTCAGCAACCAACCCCAGGAGGGCGGCAGCTCCGACCTGACCAACGCCGATCTCGCCCGCATCGCCGGTGAACAGGGCGCATCACCCGCGACCACCAAGTGCATCGCCGATGGCGGCAAGGTCGGCGAAGCGGGCGACAAGGCGACCGCGTCGTTCGAGGAACTGCAGAAGGTCCTCGGCGACCAAGCGGGCACCCCGACGGTCCTGCACAACGGCGAGGCCGTCGACATCAGCAACACCAACTGGCTCAACGACATCATCGGATCGGACAACGCCTGACCCGAAGAGTCGCATCCGCTCCGTGAGCTAACACCGCTCGGCGAGTCGCCACCACCGCTCCCTGAGGTGTGAGGAGCCCAAGCGACGCCGGCACCCACCGCTCCCTGAGGTGCGAGGAGCGCAAGCGACGCCGGCACCCACCGCTCCCTGAGGTGCGAGGAGCGCAAGCGACGCCGGCACCCACCGCTTCCTGAGGTGCGAGGAGCGCAAGCGACGAGCCTCGAAGGGCTGGTGAGACAACAACGTCACCTCGCCAGGGGATGGGCGCTTCTCCGACCTCCACGAATGCCGGCGGGAGGGACACATTCACCTGCGTGGAGGTCTAGCGTGGGGTCATGAGCGAGCCGGTTGAGCAGATCAACGCCGACGTCCCACCGAGTGGGCCGGGCTGTCAAGAATGTGAGCAGTCCGGAGGGTGGTGGGTCCATCTTCGACGCTGCGCCGCGTGCGGCCACGTCGGTTGCTGCGACACCTCGCCGTCGCAGCACGCGACCGCCCACGCCGAGGGCACTGGTCACCAGATCGTGCAGAGTTTCGAGCCCGGTGAAGACTGGTTCTACGACTACGGGAGCGGCGACTTCGCTCGCGGACCCGCGCTCGTGCCACCCACCGAACACCCGGCCGATCAAACCGTGCCGGGTCCACGCGACCGGGTGCCCGCGAATTGGGACCAGCTCATCCATCGCTGACCGCCGATGCCTGGTCGGGGGATTTGGTCGCCTGAGCCCCGATGGTGTAATTTCGCCAGTGCCCTTCTTGAGGGCGGAGCACCGGTTCGGCCGGCTCGACAACCGCATACGGGGCTATGGCGCAGCTGGTAGCGCACCACACTGGCAGTGTGGGGGTCAGGGGTTCGAGTCCCCTTAGCTCCACAAGTAGAAACCCCCTCCGACATCGGTCGGAGGGGGTTTCTTTCTGTCCTAGACGAACTCGCACACGGCCGATCTGTCCTAAACTCTGTCCTACCGCTTTCGAGAGCGTGGCCGCGCGGCCGCGTAACCCGCGGACCGCATGACCAACCACCTCGATGCCCAACCGCCTATCTGGGCATCGAGGTCGTTCGCGTTACGCATCTGTCGTCGGATAGGTAGACTTGCTGGACACCACGCGGAGGAGGAACCCATGAGCAGGCGAGATAGGCGCGCCGACGCTCTCAAGCGGTTGTCTGCACGCTATGGAGTGAAGGGTGACGACGCCGCACTGGCTGGTGCTGTTCTCGATGCCGTCTACGGCAAGGTACGGGAGCGGGGCGAACTGCCCGAGGACACGGCATTCGGGGAAGTCGAAGCCGAGACCGAGCGCATCCGGCGGGAGCGTCGCCAGGGCGTCTACGCCCGGTAGCCGGAGGTAGCGGATAGTTGACCGTTGTCCTTGTGCTGGACACCAACGCTCTCATCAGCGCGGCCCTCAGTCCAAGTGGCCATTCTGCACAACTCATCGACCTTGCTCGGCGGGGTCGAATCTCGCTCATCATGTCGGATCATCTGTGCGACGAGTTGGAGACCCGGCTGGAGCGAGAGAAGTTCCGACGTTGGTTGTCACTCGATGACGTTCGCGACTTCGTTGACGCCGTGAGCATCGTGGCCGACTGGGTCGATGACCGACCCGACAATGAGATCCCCCTTGTCTGCGATGACCCCGACGACAACTATCTGGTTGCTCTGTTCCAGGATTCAGACGCGACAATGCTGGTGAGCGGAGACAAGGCAGTCCTACGACTCGACTACCCAGGCCTAGACGTACGCAAGCCAGCGGCCGCGATAGCGGCTCTCGACTTCATTCACGAATGGGGCGAGGGATACCTGGAGGGATCGGAAGAACGGTCCTTCGCACAAATTGAGGCCGAGGGCAACCGTGGCGTGATAGCGGCGTACTCGGCGTTTGCGGCAGTCATACAAGAGCCGAACGCTCACGAATTGCTCCCGTTTGTTGTCGTCCCCGAGACTGTGGAGGCGTTTCGCGGGGCACTCCCATGGATGAGGGAGCAACTTGTCAACCGTGGCTTCACGACCCGTCCGCATTACGCCTCACCCGATGTCGCGTATATCAAGCTTCCGCCAGATCCCGGAACGAATCTCCGTGCAGTCGGGGAGGTAGCGCTACCGGCCGACACCATCTTCGCCACAATGCAACGGTGTCCCGACCTACCCGACATCCCCGGCGCAGAGGTGGATCACTGGCGCGTGTTCGGGATCGGTGGCACCGTCGAGCCTGAACGAATCCGACCTCGGCCAACGCTAGGACAGTGATAAATGTGTCCTAACTCTGTCCTATGCCTCCGAGCCACCACCCGACACGGCCTAGACCTACAATCACGTAATCCCTTGTCGCGCAAGACAAGGCGATACGCACTAGACATCCGAGTGCACCCGACTTCACACTGGCAGTGTGGGGGTCAGGGGTTCGAGTCCCCTTAGCTCCACAAGTAGAAACCCCTCCGACCTGCGTCGGAGGGGGTTTCGATTACCCGGGTGACCTGTTCCCGCTACCAGGAGATCTCGATTTCGATCTCCGACTCCTCGCCACGCTCGATCTCGAATTTCAACTGAACCCGTGGCGGGATGTCGACGCGCACGGTTTTGTTGTTCTGGACGAACGAGACCTCGTTGTGCCGGGCAATCGCATCGGCGAGTTCACGGAGTCGCTGTGCGACCTCCTCGCGGCTGAGTTCGGTCTTGGTCTCGTGTTCGAACAGTTCATCGCTCATTCGACCATCTGAGACGACGGGAACCGGGCAGTCCAGGACCGGCGAGCCGACGCTTTGGGGAACTTCTGGATGCGACTCCTGTGCTCGGAAGTCGTCTGCAGACGGGCACTATGTGCGGGAGTGCGACGATGGTCTGCATGACCGCAACCCTCGTCGCCAAGAATGTCTCCGGCGGCTACGCGCACCGTGTGCTGTTCGACCACCTCGATCTGACAGTTGCGCCCGGCGATGTCGTCGGTGTGGTCGGGGCCAACGGGGCGGGGAAGTCGACACTGCTGCGAGTGCTGGCGGGCGAACTCGCCCCGTTGGAGGGGTCGGTCACGCGGTCCCCGGCAGATGGGTTCGTCGGTTGGTTGCCGCAAGAACATGAACGCGTGCCCGGCGAGACCGTCGGCCAGTACGTCGCGCGGCGGACAGGTTGTGCGGCAGCGACTTCGGCGATGGATGCCGCGGCGGCGGCACTCGCCGAAGACCCCGCGCCGGGTGGCGAGGATCCTGCCGACGTCTACGCTGCGGCACTCGACCACTGGATGGCGACCGGCGCCGCCGACCTCGAGGACAGGCTGCCGGGAGTGCTCGCGGACCTGGGGCTCGACGTCGGGTCGGTGGCGCCTGAGTCGGCTCTGATGTCCGGTCTGTCGGGCGGGCAGGCCGCCCGCGTCGGCCTCGCCGCGCTGCTGTGTTCGCGGTTCGACATCGTCTTGCTCGACGAGCCGACCAACGATCTCGACCTCGACGGGCTGACGCGTCTGGAGGACCTGGTGCGCGGCATGCGCGGCGGCGTGGTGCTCGTCAGCCATGATCGAGAGTTCTTGGCGCGCAGCGTGACCCGGATCATCGAACTCGACCTGGCGCAACACACCAACACCGTGTTCGGCGGCGGATACGAGAGCTACCTCGAAGAGCGTGAGGTCGCGCGTCGGCATCGTCGCGAAGAATACGAGGAGTTCGCCGAACGGAAAGCGGATTTGGTGGCGAGGGCGCGGACTCAACGTGAGTGGTCGAGCCAGGGGGTGCGCAACGCCATGCGCAAGGCCCCGGACAACGACAAGATCCGACGCCGCGCCGCGACCGAGTCGAGTGAGAAGCAGGCGCAGAAGGTTCGCCAGATGGAAAGTCGGATCTCACGACTCGAGGAAGTTGCCGAACCCCGCAAGGAATGGGTTCTCGAATTCACCATCGGTGCCGCACCCCGCTCGAGCTCGGTGGTCGCCACGCTCAACAATGCTGTTGTGCGACAGGGAGATTTCACTTTGGGTCCGGTGTCGTTGCAGGTCGACGCGGGTGACCGGATCGGGATCACGGGTCCCAACGGTGCTGGGAAGTCGACGCTGCTCAAGCTGCTTCTCGGACGACTCTCGCCGGACGAGGGGACCGCGCAACTCGGTGCCAACGTCGCGATTGGCGAGATCGACCAGGCGCGTGGACAATTCACCGGATCTGCACCGCTGACCGAACGGTTCGGCGCGCTGGTTCCGGACTTCACGCCCGCCGAGGTTCGCACGCTGCTGGCGAAGTTCGGGTTGCGTGCCGACCACGTGGAGCGTCCGGTCGGGGAGTTGTCTCCGGGCGAGCGGACGCGGGCGGCGCTTGCGCTGTTGCAGGCCCGGGGTACCAACGTCCTCGTCCTCGACGAGCCGACCAATCACCTCGATCTCCCCGCCATCGAGCAACTCGAATCCGCGTTGGATTCCTACGACGGCGTCCTCCTGTTGGTCACCCATGATCGGCGGATGCTGGCCAAGGTGCGGACCAACCGCGCGTGGCAGATCGACAATGGTCGCGTAGTCGAGCACTGAGCGCGACAGCGGCCATCGCCAACTCGGCCTCGGGGTCAACCCCTACTTCGGCGGTCAGGTATTGGGGGAGGTTCTCAGACTTCCACCCGATGTGTCCGGGGTGCCGGGCGCGACACGATCGAAGCCATGATCACAGTCGAGAACCTCACCAAACGATATGGCGATTATGTCGCGGTCGACGACGTCTCGTTCGAGTGCAAGCCGGGCGTCGTGACCGCCTTCCTCGGACCCAACGGCGCCGGCAAATCCACCACGATGCGCATCATGGTCGGCCTCACGCCGCCGACGTCGGGCTCGGTCCGTATCGGCGACCGTCCGTACCGCGAGATCCCGAATCCCGCGACCCAGGTCGGGGTGCTGCTCGACGCGTCGGCGCAGCACGCCGGTCGCACGGGCCGGGAGATCCTGCGGCTGACCGCCATGACGCTGGGGATGCCCGACAGCCGCGTCGGCGAGATGCTCGACCTCGTCAGCCTGACCCCCGACGAGGCGAACCGGCGCGTCCGCAACTACTCACTCGGCATGCGTCAGCGACTTGGCATCGCCAACGCGCTGATCGGTGACCCGCATATCCTCATCCTCGACGAGCCGGCCAACGGCCTCGACCCCGCGGGTATCCACTGGATGCGAAGTCTATTGCGCGACTACGCGAATCGCGGCGGAACGGTGCTGCTGTCATCCCATCTGCTGCACGAGATCGAGATCGTCGCGGACGAGATCCTGGTTGTCGGACAGGGGCGCATCGTGGCTCAGGGCACGAAAGACGAGCTCCTCGCCGGCACGGGGACACGCGTGCGCTCGCTCGACGACGATGCCCTGGGGCGCGCGTTGTCGCTGTCCGGGATCGCCGCGCGTCCGGTGTCCGACGGTGGCTTCACCGCCGACGCCGCACCTGAGGACATCGGCAGAATTGCCCTGCAGCAACAGATTCCGCTCGTCGAGCTGCGCGTCGGCGACGGGGCGCGGTTGGAAGAGATGTTCCTCCAACTGACTCAGCAAACTCAACGAGAATCCGTTCCGGCGTTCGGTGCCGGCGCACTGCAAGGAGCACACTCATGACCATCACTCTGCTGCGACCGTCGGTAACGACCAACGAACGCGACGACGCACCGATCCCGCTGCACCGACTGACCCGCGTCGAACTCCGCAAACTGGTCGACACTCGAGCCGGCTTCTGGCTGGCCGCCTCCGTCGGGGTCATCTCGGCCATCGTGGTGATCGCGATGCTGATCGCCAACCGCAGCAATCTCGGTCAGCTGAATTTCTTGGAGTTCTTCGCCATGATGAACATCCCCATTTCGACCATCCTGCCGGTGATGGCGATCCTGCTCGTCACCAGTGAGTGGAGTCAGCGAAACGCGTTGAGCACCTTCACCATGGAGCCTCGACGCGAACGAATCGTGCTGGCGAAACTGGGAGTGGCGCTCGTGGCCGGTGTCGCTGCGGTCGGACTGTCGCTGCTTTTCGCCGCGGTCGCCAACGTCGTCGCCGGCCTGATCTACGGCGACCCGGCAGGCTGGTGGGAGTTCACCGCCGCCGCACTGGTCAACTCGTTCACGATGCAGATGATCTGGCTGCTCGTCGGATTCGGCTTCGCCGCATTGATCCTCAACACGCCCGGTGCAATCGTTGCCTACTTCGCACTGCCGACCGTGCTGTCGTTGCTCTCGGAACTGGTGCCGTGGTTCAAGACTCACCTGGCCGGGTGGATCGACCTGACCACCACGACTGTGCCGCTCCAATCCGGTGACTGGGGCACCGGAGAACAGTGGACGAGGCTGATTGTCTCGACAGCCATCTGGATCACCATCCCCTTGGTACTGGGGGTTATCCGGGTGCTGCGCACCGAGGTCAAGTAGCGGTCGTCGGTGGTGCCGGCCGCCCCGCCGCGGTCACGCGGGCCTTGTCTGCAGTCCCCTATGTAAGTAAGGTCACCCTTACTAGTCGAGGGAGGATCTCATGCCGGTGATGTCATGGATCGAGCGCCGATTCTGCGCGAGCGCGGCGTGGCAGTACGCCGGGAAAGCGGTCGATTCACTGCTCGACCGGTCTGATATCGGCCGGAATGTTCTCGAAATAGGTTGTGGTGCGGGCTTGTTTGCTGATCGTCTGCTCGCTGACCGACCAGATGCCACGCTCACCGCGGTTGACCTCGACCCGCACATGGTTCAGGCTGCTGCCGACCGGCTCCATCGATTCCCTTCGGCGTCCGTTCAGGTCGCGGACGCAACGAACCTGCCATTCGCCGACGATTCCTTCGACACCGTGATCAGCCGACTGATGCTGCACCACGTCATCGACTGGGATCTCATGCTCGCCGAGATCGCGCGGGTGCTGCGGCCCGGCGGCCGGGTTCTCGGTTATGACGCGACCCGCAATCGTCTGTGGCACACCATTCACGTTCTCGACGGATCTCCGTTCCGGCTCGCCGCCCCCACCGAGATCCGGGCCGAATTGGCCCACAACCACCTCACTCCCACGGTGGATCTCCGTTGGGGAGGGCAGTTCATGACCTTTGTCGGCGTGAAGGGCTGAACCCCGCAATGGCGCGTTGATCGTCAGGACGCCCCGATCTGGACGACGTGAGCCCACGCTGGGGGCGTTGCCCAGCGTGGATCTTCGCCATCGAACGTTCCGCGACGTCCGAACAATCCGACCACCGTTCGGCACGACGGCTTGCGATCGGGCCACGGCGTGAACCCGTCGGTCAGTGCCACCACCACATCCGGGCGAGTTCGCAGCGCGATGGCGAAGCCGGCGCGGAGATCGGTGCCGCCGCCGCCGATCAGCTCGATGTGCTCGGCTGCACAGATGGGCTGGGCGACGTTGGCCGCGGCGTCGCACGAGACGACGCTGACGAGATCGCGTCGCCCGCTCACGGCCCTTCCGATCGCGGCGACCTCGAGAAGCGCGCTGCCGAGATCGGCATCGCTCACCGATCCGGACGTGTCGATGATGATGCCGACCCGAGGTGGAGTACGACGCAGGCTGGGCAGGATCACTCCGGGCATCGCCGTCGACCGACGGGACGGCCGCCCGTAGGTGTAATCGTCCCCGGGCCCGGAGCCGGCCACGGCAGCCCGAATCGCAGTGCCGAGCAGCACTCGCCAGGGTTGGGTCGGGTGGATGGCCTCGTGCGCCCATCGACGCCATCCGGCCGGGACATCACCCCGCCGACTGGTGATGTCGCGTGCGACAGCGAATCGGACTGCTTCGCGCTGCTGTGAACTCAGCCCGCCGTCGTCCGATGTTCCCTCACATGAGCCCAGCTCCCAGTCGCGTTCGACGCCGTGTGCCCCGCTCCCGCAGTCCAGCCACGACCAGCCGTCGGTGAGCCAGCCAAGACGGAACTGACGCAGGTACTCCTCCATCACCTGCCCGGTGGAGAGTCCCAGATGTCGCGGGAGCGGAGTGCCTTCTGGGACCGGGAGACCGGCGCCATAGGCGTCGTCGTTGATCTCCAGGTCGGCGGCGATATTCATGCGCAGCTGCTCACCGTGCCCGGTGTCTGGGTTGGCCCGGGCGTGGCGAATGGTCCGGGCGTGATGATCGCGCAGCAGATGGGACACCTCATGGACCAGGACGGCAGCGAGTGCGTCCACCGATTCCGCGGCAACGAAACCTGGTGCGACATAGCACCGCCAGTGCCGATCCACCGCCATGGTCGGGACGCGAGGCGTTTCAACGATCTGCATCGCATACAGCGCAGTGGCCATGAAGGGGCGGGAGCGGACCGCGTACAAGCGCGCCGCACAGACCTTGTCCCGAACGGTCAGCGGACCTGCCGCGGTCATCGAGCCGGATCCGCCGGGACGGTGTCCGCGGCAAGCTGTGCCGCGTGCGACACTCCGATCACGTTGGTGAGATGGTCGATGGTGGTGGGGATCTGCCAGTCCTCGCGACGCAGGGCGGCCAACGTGCTCGCCGGTACCACCACCAGATCCGGAGCGCCGGTCCGCGCCGCAACCGCGAGTATCTCCCACGCGGCATTCCAGCGAGCTTTATCGGCGTTGTGTCGGACGGCGGCCACCACGGCGTCGAGTGCCGCCTGACGGAGGTCGCCGCGTGCTGGGAGGGTGACGTCCGTCGGATCGGCAAGCAGGACCTCGGGGTCGGGCAGATCCATACGGTCGATGCTCGCGAGCAGCTCGAAACCTGGACCGTCACCAACGGTCCCACGGATGAGGAGCGAGACCACATCCGCGGATGCCGATGCGGCAGTGGCGAATGCGAGTAGTCGGACGGCCGCCTCCCAGCTACGTGGCGATGGCCATGCGCCGCCACGACGTGAGCCGGAGCCGGGGAGTTGATGCACCAGGGCGGGGCGGGCCGCTAGCAGTGTGCACACCGCACGACGCGCGAAATCGATTGCAGAACCGAACTTCTTCGGATCGAGCAGGGGGAGTGTGGCGCTCGGCCAGGTACCGCCCAGTCCACGTAGCACCACGTCGTGGTCGTGGGTCCAGTTCAGGTGCACAAAACGATTGGCCAGAGGCGGGCTCAGTTCCCAGCCATCTGCCGCCGACGACGGTGGATTGGCGGCTGCGACGATTCGGACATCGGAGGGGAGTTGCAACGAACCGATACGGCGTTCGAGGACGAGTCGGAGCAGGGCGGCCTGCACTGCGGGTGGCGCCGTCGAGAGCTCGTCGAGGAAGAGCAATCCCCGTCCGCCGCGCACGAGTTGAACTGCCCAGTCCGGTGGGGCCATCGGTACGCCCTGGTTGATCGGGTCATCACCGATGACGGGAAGACCGGCGAAATCGGAGGGCTCGTGGACGCTTGCGATCACCGTGATGAGCGGCAGATCGAGGGTGCCGGCGAGCTGGGTCAACGCGGCGGTCTTGCCGATCCCCGGTTCACCCCACAGCACGACCGGGAGGTCGGCGGCCACGGCCAGGGTGAGGGCCTCGAGCTGCTCGTTGGCTCGTGGTTCGCTCGTGAATGCCCGCAGCGATGCCGACAGCGTATTCGCGTGATCGAGTTGGGTGGTGTGGTACGACGTGTTTGGGGCTTCCGTAGACATGAATCACCTGTGAAGTGTTGAAGGTATGGTGCGTGTGAAGGGCCGTCACCGACGGCGTGTACGTGAACTCCGACGCCGGCGACCGCGGGAGCCCGCATCGCGACAGGGCAGTGGCACAGCATCTTCCGTGCCGGATCGATACGCCTCGTAGCGATCACGCTGGTCGGAGAAGATGCGGAGTGCGTCGTCGAGCGGGCCGCTGCGGAGTCTCGACTCGGCTCCGAGGAGGTCGGTCACGATCTCCATCGCGCCCTCGACATCCCCGTGGTCGAGGCGTTCGGATACCCCGGTCAGACAATCCGGCCGACGATGTGCGCGATCGATGGCCTGCAGACATGGCACCGGGGTTCCGGTCAGCGCGGTCAGCAGTTCCTCGCGTCGGATCTCGTCAGGATCGTGGTCGAGCGCGGACAAGACGCCGTCCACCAAGCCGATCCGATGCCGCCGACCGCGGCAGTTCACGTAGTGAATGTGATTCTCGCGCTGGGTATTTGCGCTCCGATCGGTCGACGACGCGCCACTCTCCGACGTCCATCCGGGAGCCAGGGCGTCGGCCACCAAGGGATGTAGTCGGGCAGGGGTGAGGGCGCCGGTCTCGAGGAGTTCGCGATCGGGCAGTGTTCTCGTCGCCGCGTCGGGGAGTACGGGCAGCCCGGTGACCCGGCCACGAGGCTCGTCGTGGATGAGGCGGAGTCTCGGTTGTCGATTACGGCCATCGACATCGACGATCAAGTCGTTTCGCCGATCGAGCCGGATGCGCACTCGCCCTGTCGGGTGGCCGTGTGCGCGGAGCAGATTGGCAGCCTCGCTCGGCCACCGGTCGACGGCGTAACCCGCCGCACGGTCCACCTCGCTCCACGTCAGGTTGAGCCGTGGGAAAGTTCCTGCACCGCAGAGCATCCGGAGATCGCCGACCATCGTCGCATCCCATAGGCACCGATGCAGATCGAGGCGGAATCGTGGATTGGGTTTTGGGTGCGGATGGCGCAGATCGAGTGGCGTGGCGGTAGGTGGCCCGCACCACGTCGTGAGGCTGATCCGTTGACCGGCATCGGCCCAGGCGGGTGGTGTTCGTGCCACCAGATAGGTCGAACCTGTTGTGCCGAAACGTGATTCGAGGTCGCCGTAGCGCGCGAGCGCAACGGTGAGGCCCGATCGAAGAAGGCCGTCGGGTGCGACTCGCGGCATGTGCCAACGCAGCAGGTCAGGAGCCAGGCAGAGGAGGTCTGCGCGTATCTGTTCGGCGATCTCGTTGCCGTGGCGACATCGGATGTCGTATAGATCGAGGTCCACGTCGACATGCGCGGCGACGCACGCACCCATCCAGTCGCCGACAAGTCGTCGATCGGTGGCGTTGTGGATCATGGTCGGCGGTACCGCGAACTCGCGAACGCGCAGCCAGAAGGACAGTCTCGGAGTGATTCCTGCAGTCATCGGAGGGTGCATCAGCACTCACCGTGTACGGCAGGGACCCCCAATCTTTGATCAGAGTGAGTCATCACGTCGATGACTATACCCAACCCGGGCAGGATGCCCTCACGTTCGTCTCGGCCGAAGGGGCGGTTGCGAGGCTCGCCGCAGCTCCGGCACAGTCTTGCTCATGGATCCATCCAGCGCCGATTCGTGACGGTCGCCACCTTCAACGTGAACGGCATCCGCGCGGCGCGTGGTCGCGGATTCGACCGCTGGTTGGCAATGCGGTCGGCAGACGTGATCGCGCTGCAGGAGCTCCGATGTCCCGCGTCCGAAGTCGGGGAGTTCCCGGGCTACGCCTCCGCAGTGGACGTCGGATCAGTCGCCGGCCGCAACGGCGTTGCTGTGCTGACCAGAACGCCGGTGACCGCCATGCGTACGTGGGTGACCCATCCGCCGCGCGCACGTGGGCTCGCCGAGTTCGCCGCGCAGGGCCGCTACCTCGAGGTCGACCTCGCCGACCGCCCCGTGACGGTGGGTTGTGTCTATCTTCCGAAGGGCGGACTGCCTGCGCACCGTCAGCGCCCGGGGTCGATGCGTGAGGAGCCCGACGGTGGGGCGAAATACGAGCGCAAGCGGCGTTTCCTCGCCGCGTTTGCACGCGAGTTGAACCGGAGTCGTCTCGCCGCACTGCGCGAAGGCCGCGAGTTCCTTCTCGTCGGCGATCTCAACATCGCACACACGCAGCACGACGTGACCAACTGGCGCGCCGCCCGCACCATGGACGGATTTCTTCCCGAGGACCGCGAGTGGTTCGACTCGGTTCTCGGCCGACGTCGGCTCGTCGACGTGGTGCGACAGGTACACGGCGACCGGCCCGGTCCGCTCGCCTGGTGGAGTTGGGCGGGCCAATCGTTCGCCAAGAACGTGGGCTGGCGAGTGGACCATCAACTCGCGACTCCTGGCCTCGCCCGCACGGCATCGCATGTCGTCGTGGACAAGGAACCCTCACCCGCCGAACGCCTTTCGGATCATGCTCCGCTTGTGGTGACCTACTGTTGATGCCAGTGCCGTGAGTCAGAAATTCATCTTCGGTTGTCCCCGCCCGCCCGGCGTCGGTATCCACACACAGAACTACCATCTACACAGGAGATCCCATGTGTGGATGGTAGATCTGTGTGGGCGCAGATTCGGCGGAACCGGACTGGGGTCGTGCCGTGATCGACGTTGCACGGTCCGTGATCACGCGATCAGATCGAGCGCGGCCCGCACGATCGCGTCCGAGTCGATGCCGTGCAGTCGGTAGACGTCCTCGAGCGACCCGGACTGGCCGAACTGGCTGACGCCCAAGGCAATCGAGGTGACACGATTGATGGTCGGCACGAAAGACAGGGTGTGGGGATGACCGTCGAGGACGGTCACGATTGGCGTGGCGCGATCGGCAGGGAAGATCTGATCCAGTATCCACGTCGGGGCATCGCCCTGGCCGCGCCGCGACTGCCACGCCTCGAACACGAGTCCGGGACTGGTGATCACCACCACGTCGCACTCGATGTCCATCTGCGACAGTCGATGTGCCGAGTAGAGCGCATCGGTGACCATCGCACCGACCGCCACGATCGTGACGACCGGATTCTCGGTGCGCCGCAACGTGTATCCGCCGGCCACCACCTGTCGTCGTCGACGTTCACGCGCCGACAGATCGGTGGGAACCGCGGCGAGGGTCTGCTCGACCGGTCGGGTCGACAACCGCAGATATGCCGAACGTCCACCCGGGCGGCCGAGGTGCGCGAGGCAGTCGAGCAGTGTCCATTCGACATCGACGGCAAACGCCGGTTCGTAGCCGACGCATCCGGGTTGTTCCAGACCGATCGACGGCGTCTTGATCGATTGGTGCGCACCACCTTCCGGCGCCAGCGTGACGCCGGCCGGGGTGCCGACCAGGATGGACTGGCCGCCTGCGTAGATGCCATACGACCACGGTTCGAGTGCTCGTTCCACGAAGGGGTCGTAGAGCACACCGATGGGCAGCAGCGGCTCGCCCCAGCGGCTCCACGTGGCGCCGAGTTCGCCGATCAGACCGACGAGGTTCGTCTCCGCGATCCCGAGTTCCATGTGCTGGCCGGTGGGTCGTTCCCGCCAGTGCATGAGGGTGTCACGGTCATCGTCGAACCAGTCGCGACGTTCGGTCGGCGACCACACGCCGACCTTGTTCAGCCAGCCGGCCAGATTGGTCGAGGAACTCACGTCGGGGCTGACGGTGATTATTCGCCGCGCCACATCGGGTGCCTGCCGGGTCAGGTCGAGCAAGGTGCGCCCGAGTGCGGCTTGGGTGGTGGAGACCGCGGTTGGGGTGCGACCGACGTCGGCCGGAACCGCCAGCTTCTCGGGCTCCGGGGTTGGTTCCCGACGCAGGTGCGCTGCTGTCGATTCGCACACGCGGCCCGCGGGTGAGTCCTCGGGGAACCGATGCCACGGTGCCGCCGGGTCCTCACCCATCTGCTCACCGAGTTCCGCGAACTGTTCGACGCTCAGCAACGACGAATGATTCTGCGGATGCCCTTCTGTGGGAAGACCGTAACCCTTGATCGTGTAGGCGATGATCACGGTCGGCCGGGCGTCGTCGATGGTGTCGAACGCCGCTCGCAGGGCCGACAGGTCGTGTCCGCCGAGGTTGCGGATCGCCGCATGGACGGCCGCATCGTCGAGGTCGGCGATCAATGCGGCGATCGCGGTTGCACCGTCGCCCTCCCCGGGCAGTCGGGTGCGCAACTCGTCGACGTCGCAGCGCAGCAACCGCTGATACTCGGGGTTGGACATGTCGGTGATCCGGGCCCGCAGCGCGTCGCCGCCGGGCCGTGCGAACAGCTCGTCGAGCAGCCGACCCCAGCGCACCGTGATCACCTGCCAGCCGGCCGCGGCGAACATCGCCTCCAGCCGGGGCGCGGCGATGTTGGGCACCACCCGATCCAGCGACTGCCGATTCATGTCGACGATCCAGACGATCTCGCCGAGTTCGCCGACCGACGAGTCGAGGATGGCCTCCCAGACCGCGCCCTCGTCGAGTTCGGCGTCGCCCACCAACGAATACTGCCGCCCGGTGCCGGCAGTGCCGAATGCTGTTGTGACGTAACGGCGGGCGATGGCACCCCAGATCGGAGCGGTGGCGCCGATGCCGACCGAACCCGTCGAGTAGTCCACGGTGTCAGGATCTTTCGTGCGACTCGGGTAGCTTTGCAAGCCGCCGAACTCGCGTAGACGAGGGAGATGGTCGGCGTCGAGGTCGCCGAGCAGGTAGTTGATGGCGTGGAGGACCGGTGCCGCATGCGGTTTCACCGACACGCGGTCGCCCGGGCGGAGTTGCTCGAACCAGAGTTCGGTCATGATCGACACCATCGACGCGCACGACGCCTGATGACCGCCGACCTTGAGGCCCGAGGGGTTGGGCCGGATTCGGTTGGCGTGATGGACGATCGCGGTCGACGTCCACAGCACCCGTTGCGCGATCTCGGTGAGCACGTCGTCGCGCTGGACCGTGCCGGTGTTCGGCGCCGAACTGGTGGTCATCGGAGTCCTCCTGGTCACAATGATCCCGCGTCGACGCACTGCGCGGGCCGATATCGCGGCTCATCGCGATGTGCGTCGTGAATGTGCAGAATGGTTCGCAGTCTGGCTCCGATTGACTAGAATATGCAAGAGAAATGCCAATAGTTGCGCAAAGTGACAACTGGGGAGTGTCATAGCCAGTGAAAGGGTGGTCAGAGTGCACAAGGCTTTTCGGTTCGACGCGACCGACCGAGGCATCCTGCGAGCACTGATCCGGTCGCCCCGCGCGACCACGAGTGCGCTGGCGGACCTGACGAGGCTCTCCCGCAACACCGTGCAGGCGCGCATGACCCGCTGGAGTGACACCGACGCGCTGCGGGGCTTCGACCGTCGTATCGATCCCGAATCGCTCGGATTCCCGATCGCGGCATATGTGTTCACGGAGGTCACGCAGCGCAGGCTCGCCGAGGTCGCCGCCGCGCTGACCCAGATTCCCGAGGTGATCGAGGTGCACGGCCTGACCGGGGCGACCGACCTGCTGATCCACGTCGTCGCCCGAGACGCCGACGACCTGTATCGCATCGCGGGGCGCATCCTCGACGTCGACGGTGTGCAGCGCAGCACAACGGCGCTGAAGATGCGCACGCTCGTCGACTTCCGCATAGAGCAACTCCTGGAGTGATCGGCACTCAGAGATGGTTCGCGGCCGGAATGGCCAAGCAGGACGTGGCGTTACACAGCCATGACCACTCTTGAGATTCCCGACCGCGTCGCCGAACGGCTCGACGGCGAACACATCATTTGGCTGACCACCGTCGACGCAAAGCACACGCCGGTCCCCACTCCGGTCTGGTTCCTCTGGCACGACGGCTCGTTCCTGATCTTCAGTGAGCCCGGAAAGGCCAAGCTCCGCAATGTCTCCGCCCATCCGGCAGTCGCGCTGAACTTGAACTCGAATGCCTTCGGGGGAGACGTGGCCGTGTTCACCGGCAACGCCCACCTCGACGACAACGGTCCGACCGACGACGAGTGGAGCGCCTATCTGGCGAAGTACGGCGAGAGCTTCGCCGGGATCAACACCACGACTGCCGAATTCCGTGCCACCTACTCGGTGACAGTGCGCGTCGAACCACAGCGTCTGCGAAGTTGGTGAAGGCCGGCGCGCGGTCGATTACCGTGAACCATGTGGGCACAGACTGGCGAGAATCACGGGTTTCGGATGTACGCGCGCTGATCCTCGGAGCAGATCCGGACATCGTCGAAGAGATCAAATGGCGCAAGCCGTCCAATCCGGACGGTGTGCCGACGTTTTCGGCCGACGGGTTGATCTGCACGCTCGAGACCTACAAGGACAAGATCAAACTGACCTTTGCCAAAGGCGCTTCGCTTCCGGACCCCGAGAAGGTGTTCAACGCCAGCCTGAGCGCCGGCACCCGACGCGCGATCGACATCAGGGAAGGCGACACGCTCGACACCGATGCGCTTGTCGCCCTGGTGCAATCGGCGATTGCGCTCAATCGCGGATAGCTCTGCACAAAGGTTGCAGGTGAGCCCGAGTCCTGCGTCACACTGCAACTTCTGTTGGTCGTACAACGACGTTCGGTGATCTGCCGGCTCACCTGTTGACGAGTCGGAGCGCCCGCGGCCCCGCAAGGGCCAGGGCGGCAGTGCCACCCGCGAGCATCACTCCGATGCCGGCGGCGCGGGACGGCACCCCGTTTCGCGCAGCACCGACCACGACTCCGGCATCGATGACGTCCATGGCGATTCCGGCGCGTAGCGTCGCCTGCCGAACGGTTCCGCCGGGGTGCAGGGCGGCTGAAAGGTCGCACTGGCAAGATGGCCCCGAGGATTCGATGCCCGAGTCCACGGTTGCGCAGACGGGGAGATGCCATGCGATGGCGCGGGGTACATCACGTCGAGTTCGCGGTGCTCGACTACGACAAGTCGATCGATTTCTACGACGCGATGTTCGGATGGCTTGGCTACAGCAGCTTTTCGACTCTCGACATGGAGTACGAGTCGACCTACTACATGACCCGGACCACGACTCCACACAGCTACATCGGTATTCAACCGGCGCGGACCGGCTCCAAACTCTGCCACGACGAGCAGGCCGTGGGGATCAACCACATTTCACTGTGGGCTCGCAGTCGTGCGGAGATCGACCGCTTTCGTTCGGAATTCCTCGCTGCTCGCGAAGTCCCGGTGACCGACGAGCCGCAGCCGTATCCCCAGTATTGGCCCGGCTATTACGCGGTGTTCTTCGACGACCCCGTCAGCGGCATCCACTGGGAGTTGGCACATGTGCCCAGGATTCCGTCGCCCCGGCAGATGTTGTCCTTCTACCGGGCAATGAAGAGCGTGGCGGATACTCGCTCGGATCTTGCCAATTCGGTACCGGGTCTGATGCGGCAAGCGGTTCGTTCATTGCCCGGACGTTGAGCTGCTCGACGGTGAGGTCTGGCGTCGGTCCGCTGATCCGTATGAAGTTGTGCCCGCAATCCGGGCACAACTTCATACGGATTGCGTGCCCTAGCCGGCCAGTCGGTGATCCTCCCCGCGGATGTCGGCAGGCAGATCGGAGTGGGCGTCGCCGAGTCCGAGATGCTCACGGAGAGTGGTGCCTTCGTATTCGCGCCGGAACAGTCCGCGGCGTTGCAGCTCGGGGACCACGTAGTCGACGAAATCGTTGAACGTTCCGGGCGTTTGTGCGCTCGAGACGATGAAACCGTCGGCCTCGCCGCCACGGAACGACTCCTCGATCTGATCGGCGACGTCGGACGCGGTGCCGACGAACTGCGGCAGGAGGACGCCCTGCGCATACAGCTTGCCGATGTCGCGCAGCGTCAGGCTGTCGCGTTCGCTCAGACGTCGTGCCACCTCGAACAATCCCTGTGTGCCACTCACCTTCACGTCCTCGACGGGGGCGTCGAGGTCGTACTGCGAGAAGTCGTGGTCGGTGTGGACCGACAGGGTGATGAGCCCGGAGATCGGGTCGGCGAGCTCGTTGTGGAACGCATGCTTCTCGCGGGCGATCGATTCGGTCTCGCCGATGAAGGGGATGAACGACGGAAAGACGTTGACATGGTGGGGATTTCGCCCGAAGTTCACTGCCCGCGACTTCACGTCGTCGTAGTAGGCGCGCCGACCTTCGGGCGTCGGATCGATCTCGAAGATCGCTTCCGCCCACCGCGCGGCGAAGTTCTTACCGGTGTCCGACGAGCCGGCCTGGATCAGGACTGGACGGTGCTGCGGCGAGCGTGGCTGATTGAGCGGCCCCTTGGTGCGGTAGTGGTCGCCCACATGGTCGACGCTGTGGATCTTCGACGGGTCGGCCCAGACACCCGATTCCTTGTCGGCGGTCACCGCGTCGGCGTCCCAACTCGACCACAACTTGACCGCGGTGGACACGAACTCCTCGGCACGCGCGTAGCGCTCTTCATGCTCGACATGCGCGTCGTATCCGAAGTTCTGCGCCTCGGCCTGCGACAGCGAGGTGACGATGTTCCACGCAATACGACCGCGCGTGAGATGGTCGAGCGAACCGAAGACCCGCGCGACCTCGTACGGGTGGAAATAGGTGGCGGACTTGGTCACCGCGATGCCCAGCCGGCTCGTGACCGCGGCAATGCTCGCCGCCACCAGGCTGGGGTCGAGGGTGGCCGCGGCCTGGGTACCGCGTCGGAACGGCTCGGTCTGGTCACCGCCGAAGCGGACGGGCGCGGCGAGCAGATCGGCGAAGAACGCGAAGTCGAACTTGCCGCGCTCCAGGATGCGTCCGACTCGGTGGTAGTGCTCCGGTCCGAAATAGTCTGTCTCCGAACCAGGGTGACGCCATGCGGCGTGCGAGTGCGTGACAGGTGAGGCGATCAGGAAGCCACCGAGGTGGAGCTGTCGGGTCATCGAATGCGATCCTTTGAGCGTCGGAAATGTGCGCATTCAGTGAACTGGCCCACCGTCGTGACGCCCAGGTTTGCAGCCGCAGCGATCCGATCTCGGCCTTCTCGAGAAACGACGATTCTCTCCAGAGACGACGCCGCCCCACCCTGGTCGGTGACCAATGGTGGGGCGACGGTGTTGATCAGTGAGCGGCTTCGAATGCCTCGATGACACTCAGCGGGATGCGGCCGCGATCGCTGACGTCGTATCCCTCGCTGATGGCCCATTCGCGGATGGCCTTGGTGGTTTCTTTGTTGCGCGCCACCGGTGTCGCCGCACGCTTGGTCGCGCGACCCGAGGTGCGCGAAACGGTGATGTACTTCGACAGCGAGTCGCGGAACTGTTGAGCATGTTTGGCCGAGGTGTCGAATTCGTAGCTCTTACCGTCCAGGCTCCACTTGACAGTCTCGTAGGTGTCGAGGACCTTGCCGTCGATGTCGTCGATGACCTGAACAATTTCTTTCTTCGCCATGAATTCCCTATCCTCCCGTGTTGCGGCGCGATTGTAATGCGCTGCAGATGGCTGTTGTCGAACCTGCCCGGTTACCCGAGTGCGATCGTTAGTACAGTGAACAGCATAGACCTATTCCATGTGTAACCGCTGAGAAAGCGTATCCGAAATCGGTTGCGGGCAATTCACCGGGTCGGTGTAGTGGTATTCCTGGGTGTCTCGGAAGTCGTGTCATCCGACAATCCCAGGATCGATTCCGGAGCGCGGTCCGCCGCGAAGATCGTGTGATAACCCGTTGCGGTAACCGAGAATCCAGATTGCGAACGGGATTCGAGACAGAAAATTCCGGATGTCTCCACGAGGCAGGAGAATCGCGAGATCGCGATGGTGTGGCCGTAGTCGACGATGGAACTCCGATATAAGACTTCGAACTCATTGGTGCACGCACCATGTTCGGGGCCATCGGATGTCAGGGTTGCGTAATTGCCGGCCCAGGTGCAGCTCGACGGTTGGTCGGACGGCCGAGCAGGTGGATTGGTTTCGTTGTTCAAGCGGCACGCGAGCGTTGCTCCGCCATTGAGTCCGGTCGAGCAGGCGACCGCGCCGTCGGGCGTGGAGAAATGGAATCCGGACGTGTCCTGCAAAGGTGCTTGCTCGGAGACCGCGCCCTGGTGGTAGCGCGAGTTCTCCACCCGTGGCGCCAACGCGACGACGCGTCCGATCGTCCAATTCGGGAGATTGGGTTCACGTTCATCGAGGGTCGAGGTGGTCGTGGTCGTCGACGATTCCGGTTCGGTCATCGTCGACAACGCATTGGTGGGCGGGATGACGATTCGAGAGGGATTGCTGTCGGTCGAGATACCGCAGGAAGACAGCGCCATCACGGCTGCCAGGGCAGCGAACGCCGAGAACAACAGCCTCGAGCGCGGTCCGTACCCTTGCATTGTGTCGACCCCCAAGATCGTGTTGTTTTACGCCTTCGTGCCACTGCCCGACCCAGAGGCGATCCGGCTCTGGCAGCTCAATGTGTGCTCGTCGCTCGGCTTACGCGGCAGGATCATCGTGTCACGACACGGGATCAACAGTACGGTCGGTGGCGACATAGCCCAGGTGAAACGGTACGTGAGAGCAACTCGTGAGTATCCGGGCTTCAGGAATGTGGATGTGAAATGGTCCGACGGCACCGGGTCGGATTTCCCGAAACTGAGCGTGCGGGTACGTCCGGAAATCGTCACGTTCGGTGTGCCCGACGAGGTGAAAGTCGACGACAACGGCATTGTCGACGGAGGTGCTCGGCTGTCTCCGGCGCAGGTCCACGACCTCGTCGAGACCAGATCCGACGTCGTCTTCTTCGACGGTCGCAACGAGATCGAGGCGCAGGTCGGACGCTTTACGGGCGCGGTGACGACGACGGCACAAACCACCCGCGACTTTGTCCCGCTCCTCGACAGCGGCGCATTCGATCACCTCAAGGATCGCCCGGTGGTCACCTATTGCACCGGGGGAGTGCGCTGTGAGGTACTCACCGCGCTGATGCGCCACCGCGGCTTCCGCGAGGTTTATCAGCTCGACGGCGGCATCGTCCGGTATGGGGAGGAATTCGGCGACGACGGGCTGTGGCAGGGATCTCTGTACGTCTTCGACGACCGGATGAGTGTGGATTTCTCCGACCACGCCGCCGTGATCGGCACATGTTCCGAATGCGGGGCGTCGACAAAACATGTGGCCAATCATCCCGACCACGTCGGCCGCGAACTGGCGGTGATCTGCCCGGATTGCTACGACGCATGAGCCGGCCGTCGGTGCCGGTGATCGTGCTCGCCGGGTACCTCGGTTCCGGCAAGACGACCCTGCTCAATCACCTGTTGCGCGCGGCACGGGATTCCGGGAGTCGGATCGGTGTGTTGGTCAACGATTTCGGGGCGATCAACGTCGACGCCCTCCTGGTGGCCGGACAGGCCGACGGCACGGTCAGCCTTGGCGGCGGATGTGTGTGTTGCACGGTCGATCGTGACGGCCTGACAGAGGCCCTGGCCACACTGATGCGACCGTCTGCTGCTCTCGACGCGATCGTGATCGAGGCCAGCGGCATAGCGGAGCCGAAGGCTCTCATCCGGATGGTCACCGGCGTCGCCGACCGTCGGATGCGCTACGGCGGACTCGTGTACGTCGTCGACGCGGTGCACATGGCTGCGACCCGTCGCAAGCATCCGGAGTTCGACGGACATGTGGCCATCGCAGACCTGTTGGTGCTCAACAAGATCGACCTCGTCGATGGCGAGGTCGCCGACCGGGCGGTCGACGATCTGCACGCACTCAATCACTCTGCGCCACTGGTGGCCGCCGCGCATGCCGCGATCGATCCGGCACTGATGTTCGACGCAGCGCAGCGTCGGGCCGAGGACCGGCCGGGAACCGGGCAACTGACATTGGACGCGCTGCTGATCGAGGGCGAACCGCACGACCACCTGCACGCCGACTACGACTCGATCTCCTTCGAGAGCACCGAACCGATGAATCCGCGGCGGCTTGCCGCATTCCTCGAACGCCCGCCGGACGGATGTTTCCGCATCAAGGGCCTCGTGCACTTCGACGTCCCGCGTCACCGCCAGAAATACGTCGTCCACGCGGTGGGGGGATTCGTCAGCGTGCAGCGCGAATCGTGGGGTTCGGACGCACCGTCGACGACGCTGGTCGCGATCGGAAGCGGGCTCTATGCGGATCAGGTGCGGGACCGGCTCGCGTCGGCGGTCGCAGTCCCCGACGACGCGACGGACAGCAACGGCATTCTGTCGATCACGCGGTACCTCGCAGGCGAGTGAAGCGGACATCAGGTCACATCTCCCTAACGAAATCACAGAGTGCCTGGTCGACGATTTTTCAAATCTGACACGCCCTGATTCACTGTTAACTCTGTGACTAGAGTGACCAATGTTGCTAAATGGAAGGGAGTGGGGCGATCGGGGACGCATCCGCGTCCGTCGCCCGATACCGCGATGACCCAGAAACGACGCATCAGGCTCTCGCTCACCGCTGCGGCGGTCGCGCTGCTGACCGGGACCACCCTCGTGGCGTCGGTGACCGAAGCTGCGCCTGCGCACGCCGCACCTACCCGCGGCACCGCCCTTGCCGGCAAGACGATCTTCCTCGACCCGGGACACCAGGGGAGTTCGGCGGGGCACGACCTCAACGCCCAGGTGCCCGACGGGCGCGGTGGCAAGAAGGCATGTCAGACCAGCGGCGCGACCGCGGTCAACGGTGCCAAGGAACACACCGTCAACTGGCAGATCGTCCAACTCGTGAAGGCGGGGCTGGAAAGCCAGGGCGCGCGAGTGGTGCTGAGCCGGCCAGACGACACCGGGTGGGGTGGCTGCGTGGATCAGCGCGCGGCGGCCGCGAGTCGTTCGGGTGCCGCCGTGGCCGTGAGCATCCACGCCGATTCCACCGCGCAGGGAGCCGACCAGGGCAAAAAAGGCTTCCACATGATCGTGCCGACCCTGCCCGTGCCCGACGCGACGGTCAACCGCGTGCAGTCGGGGGAGGGTCGCAAGGCGTCGAACGTCATGCGGGATGCATTCGTAAAGGCCGGCTTCCCCGCGGCGAATTACGCGGGGGTGCAAAACGGCATCCAGACGCGTTCGGACATCGCCGCGGTGAACCTGACCAAGGTTCCCGCCGTCTTCATCGAGATGGGCAACCTGTCGAATCCCACGGAGGCCGCGAGTCTGTCCGAGCGCAAGGGACAGCTCAAGTACTCGATGGCCATCACCGACGGCATCCTGAACTACGTCCGCGGAACCACGTCGGTACCGGGTAACGCGAACCCCAACAACACCGCACCGCCGTCGGCGGCGACACCTCCGCCGGGCGGCGACAACGGCCTCGCGTCGGTGATCCCGTTCGTCCAACAGTTGTTGGGCACCAAGGACCCCACCGCCGTCGTGCAACTGCTGCTCGGGCAGGGGCAGGACGTGTCCGCGCAGGTGCTCAAGGCCATGCTGACGGTGATCTACGGACTGTTCGGCGGCAAGCTGCCCATCGGCTGACGGCCGGGAGGCTAGGGTCGGGATCATGCGACTTCGAGGTCTGAATCTCAAGGATCTGATCGTCATGGACACTCCGGTGCCGACGCTGCGCGGACGCAAGGTGCTCATCACCGGTGCCGCAAGCGGAATCGGCGAGGCGACGGCTCGCGCCGCAGCCGCCGAAGGCGCCGAACTCGTCCTCACCGATCTGCGTGCCGACCGTCTCGACGAGGTCGTCGCCGACATCAATCGCTCCGACGGCTCGGTGGTCTACCACCTCGCCGGTGATGTGTCGGACTACGACTGGGTGCGCAGCTTCGCCGACCACGTCGACGCAGAGGTCGGCACGATGGATGTGGTGATGAACATCGCCGGGGTGTCGGCGTGGGGGACGGTCGAGAATCTCGAGCACCGGCACTGGCGGAAGATGGTCGACGTCAATCTGATGGGACCGATTCACGTCATCGAATGCTTTGTGCCGCAGATGGTTCGGCGCGGCCACGGTGGTCATCTGGTGAACGTGGCGTCGGCCGCGGGGCTCTTGGCGTTGCCCTGGCACGCGGCCTACAGTGCGAGCAAGTTCGGGATTCGCGGAGTGTCGGAAGTGCTGCGATTCGACCTGCGGCGTCACCACATCGGCGTCTCGCTGGTATGCCCAGGCGGGGTGGACACGCCACTGGTCGATACGGTCGAGATCGTCGGCGTCGACCGTACGGATCCGCGCGTGAAATCTCAGATCGACCACTTCCACAAGGTCGCGGTCAGCCCGGAGACCGCTGCATCGGCGATTCTCAAGGGAATTCGGAAGAATCGATTCCTGGTCTACACGTCGTTCGACATCCGGTTCGGCTACTGGTGGGCGCGGAAGTTCGCGCTGCCGTACGAGATCGTGATGCGGATCGCCAACGACCGCTTCGACCATCTGGCGCGAGTGACCGGCCGAGCGCTCGAGGCGCGGGCGGTCGACGCCGGGGGCGTAGGGGATGTCGGAAGTCCCAACGCGGCGGACGCCGGTTGAGTCGGCCGTTCCGAAAAGCCCGGCACGACGTCGATCCCGATTTCTTCCTCGCCGAGGCCGCCGGCCTACGGTGGCTCGCCGACGCCGGCGCGCCGGTGGTGGAGGTTCTGGCGGTCACCAGGGACTCGATCGAGTTGTCCCGGCTCGACACAGCCCGTCCGACCGTCGAGGCCG
Organism: Gordonia sp. NPDC003585; assembly: GCF_040610755.1. Lineage (NCBI taxonomy): Bacteria > Bacillati > Actinomycetota > Actinomycetes > Mycobacteriales > Gordoniaceae > Gordonia > Gordonia sp. NPDC003585. The sequence goes on from NZ_JBEXMX010000019.1 coordinate 38,105, forward strand.
CGCGGCGTTTCGGTGCGGCGCTGGCTCGCACACACGACGCCGGGGCGCCCCGATTCGGATCGCCACCCGACGGATACCGCGGAGAGCAGTTCATCGGCGAGCGGCCACTGAGTTCCACCGAGCACGACACCTGGGGTGCCTTCTACTCGGCGGAACGGGTGCTGCCGTACCTGCGCCCGGCACTCGACGCCGGCAATCTCACCGCCGCGGACGACGCCGATGTCCGGGCCGCCTGCGGACTCATCGCGGCGGGGGTCTTCGACGATTCCGAACCGCCCGCCCGCCTCCACGGCGACCTGTGGAGCGGCAACGTGATGTGGACGCCCGAAGGCGTCGTGATGATCGACCCGGCCGCACACGGTGGTCACCGCGAGACCGACCTCGCGATGCTCGCGCTGTTCGGGTGCCCGCTGCTCGACGACATCGTCGAGGGCTACCGGTCGGAGCATCCGCCGGCCGCGAAATGGGAGCAGCGCATCCCACTGCATCAACTGCATCCGCTGGCCGTGCATGCCGCCGGACACGGACCGAGTTACGGTGCGGCGCTGGGTCGCGCGGCGCGGTCGACGCTGACGCTCGCGGACCGAGCGTGACAGGACATAATCGGTCGGTGCCCGACAACAGTGTCCTGATCGTGTCCGCCACGCGTTCCGAGGCCCGCTACGTTCCCGCCGGGGCGCGGCTGCTCATCACCGGCATCGGCAAAGTGCGCGCTTCCATGGTGCTCGCCCGCGAACTGGCCGCCGGGCCTCCCGTGACCTCGGTCGTCAGCATCGGCACCGCAGGCGCACTCCACGACCACCACGCCGGATTGTTCTTGCCATCCGCGGTGATCGAACACGACATCAGCAGCGCCGCTCTGCGTGCCATGGGCTACGACATGACCGATCGTTGGGAACTGCCCGGCGGCGACGGCACCGTGCTCGCATCCGGCGACACCTTTGTCGCAGACCCGGCACATAGGGCCGTACTGGCTCAACAGGCCGACCTCGTCGACATGGAAGGGTGCGCGATCGCCCACGTCAGCGCCGAATTCGGAGTCGGATGCCGGGTGGTCAAGGTGGTCACCGACAGCGCCGACGAGGAAGCGATGCAGTGGCCGGACCTCGTCGACGCGGCCGCACGCCGACTCGGCGATTGGCTCGACAGTGAAGGGCTGGTCTGAGGCGATCCACCGGCCCGCCTGCGGCCACCGCCAACCGCCGGCTGAGGAGGTCACCAGCGAGTGGCAGAGGTGCCCCACCCGCCGGCTGAGGTGCGAGGAGCGCAAGTGACGACCCTCGAAGCCCTTGGTGAGATCTGCATGTCGTCTCACCAGGCCCTTCGAGGCCTCGGCTAGCGCCTCGGGCACCTCAGGGAGCGGAGGGATCGTCAGACGATCAGCTCGGCTAGGGCACCTCAGGGAGCGGAGGGGGCTGGCTCGTCGGTTAACCGCGGTTGCGCGAGCGGGTGCTCGGATACTCGCCGGCCGGCGTCTCGGTCACCGATTCGTAGGGCGCGAAATCGGTGACCACCGACGGGCGAGCCGGCGGATTCGTTCCGTCGGTCCCGTCCGCGTTCGACCCGTTCGCGGCAATTTGCGCACCGGCCTCGGCGCGCAGCACCTGACCGGCGGTGGCTCGTTTGGGTCGTCGCGCAACGGTCGAGGCTTCCGGGATCGGCTGCGCTGTGGCCGCTTCGGCGTTCGCTGCTGCCTGCGGCTTGGTCTGCTTGGGGCGGGCGGGTCGGGTTTGGCTACGCGAGCGCTGCGTTGTCGACGGCTTGGCGGAACGTTCACGGCGTGGACGCTGCTTCTCGGCGTTGCTCTTGTCGTCGCGGTTCGCCGCGGCGTCAACCGTGCTGTCGCTCGTCTTCTTTCCGGAGTCGGAGCGTGGCGACTTCGACCGGTCACGCCGACGGTCGTCGGTCTTGTCGCGAGTCAGGTACCAGCGGAGCACGACGAGGGCGAGAGTGATGACGAAGACAGTCGCCATCCACGGAAAGTTCGCGGCGATCGGCAACATCACCTTGAAGACGAAACTGCGCGGATTCGCCGACGCCTGGTCGGAGTTCATCCGGTAGAGCGCGACGACACTGACCGCGAACGCCACCAGTGGTGGCTGCGCCGCTGCGGTGAACAGCCCGCGCCGACGCACGGCGAGCGCGGCAGCCACACATCCCACGAGGTACAGGAACTTGTAGCCGCCGCCGAGGTCACCGATCCGGTAGGCGTCGATGATGGCGCCGAGCGCGGTGAGGCCGGTGGCAAGCAGAACTGCACCCCACCACGGCACACCGCGGACGCTCGGGAGCACGGACTGCTGGTCCAGGGGGACCGCTGCTCCAGTGAGTTGTGGGGAAGGCACAACGTCACGCTACCGGTTCATCGGCCGAAAACGGTTAACCGCCCGGCGTCGGTGTCGTGGTCGGCGGCGCATCGATGGTTCTACATGTGGTGTGGATCACGGCAGGTGTCGGCGGTTCGCCGGAAGTGCTGAGGGCTTCCAGGTCGGCCAGGCGGCGCGCGGTCACGCCGAGTCGGTTCTCCACCACGCCGACCGCCGAGTTGTAGAACTCAACCGTTTTACGCAGCGACGTTCCGACGTTCTCGAAATGCTGCAGAACGCTGTTGAGGCGGTGGTGCAACGTGGTACCGAGCTCGTGAATGACCGCGGCGTCGCGTGCCATCGCGTCATGACGCCACCCGAGTGCGACTGTCCGCAGCAGTGCCACCAGCGTTGTCGGTGTGGCGATCACGACATTCTTGCCGAAGCCGAACTCGATGAGCTCGGGATCGATGCGAGCTGCCGCCTCGAGCACGGCCTCCGCGGGGAGGAACAGCACGACCATTTCGGGTGTGTTGTCGAAAGCCGTCCAGTAGGCCTTCGACGACAGCCTGCCGATGTGCGCGCGCACCGATCGTGCGTGGTCGGCGAGTCGTCGGTCGCGTTCGGCGTCGTCGGCGGTATCCGCCGCACGGAGGTACGCGTCGAGGGGCACCTTCGCGTCGACGACGATGGACCGTCCGCCCGCGAGGTGCACCACGACGTCGGGACGAACCGTGCCCGACTCGTCCGATCGCGCAGTTACCTGCGTACTGAAGTCGCAGTGCCGGGTCATCCCGGCCAATTCGACGACGCGCTCCAACTGGATTTCCCCCCAACGGCCGCGCACATGCGAACTGTGCAGGGCATTCGCCAGTTGCCGCGTCTGATCGCCGAGCGCCATCGACGTTGCGTGCATCCCACGCACCTGTTCGGCGAGTCCGGCGTAGGCGCCGACCCGGTTGTGCTCGACGCGTCGCAACTCGTCGGTCAGCTGCGTCAGCGTCGACCGCAGGGGTTCGACAATGTGGTTCACCTGCGACCCGATCGCCGAGGACTGTCGGCGCGCGGCATCCTCGGTGGCCCACGACATCGAGGCCGTGACGCTGTCGCGGGACTCCCGCAGAGCGTCGACCTGGGCTTGGGCCGCGGAAATGGACCCACTCGTGCGCGCGGAATGGGCGAACCAGCCCACTGCGGCGCCGAGTAGGACACCGAGTACCAACGAGACTGCTGCTGCGATCACACGACGACCGTGCACATGGCCTACGACAACTACCGCCTACGCGTCGTACTCCCGGTCGAGAAGGGACCGTTTGATGTCGAGCCCGTATCGGAATCCGCCCAATGTCCCGTCGCTGCGCAGGACCCGATGGCACGGCACGAACAGCGCTGCTGCGTTGCGGGCGCACGACGCGGCTGCGGCGCGCACGGCCGCGGGCTCGCCGGCCATCTCGGCCAATGTGGTGTAGCTGACCTGTCCGCCCGCGCGGACGGTCCGAAGTGCAGCCCAGGCGCGCTCGAGGAACGGTCCAGACCGCTGGGCGACGGCGACCGCATCGATCGCGGTCAGTTCACCCGAGTAGTACGCCTCGACCGGGTCGGTGACAGCAGCCAGATCACGCCCTGCCCGCAGCGTCGTGGGGCGGATGGCGCGGTTGATCAGCACGGCGAGGTATCCGGCGTCTTCGGTCCATCCGGAGGCCAGGACGACGCCCGCGTCGTCGGCTATCACGGTGAAGGGACCGTCGGGGGTCGCGATTGTTGCCCAGTCGGCGACCTCGGCGTTTGCGGCGCCTGCGGGGCTCGATGGTGTCGTTTCGGAGATCTCGGCTGTGGACAAGGCATGCTCCTTGGTCGGTGGGAATCGGGTCGGTGGGATCGGGATCGGGGTCGGTGGAGATCGGATCGGGTTTGTGGTCGGGCGTCAGACGGGTGCGCCGGTGGATGCCAGGCGATGCCGCCAGAGGTGCATCGACGCGTAGGACCGCCACGGTGACCACCGGTCGGCGTGCCGAGGTTCGATGCCGAGGTCGGCCATCGCGCGGACGACGACAAGGTCGTCGGTGAGTGCGATGTCGGGGTCGCCGGTCACCCGCATCGCCACCAGATTGGCCGTCCATGGTCCGATGCCGGGCAGTTCGAGAAGTTGGTCACGTAAGTCAGACGCAGCCAACCCCGTGTGCGGTTCCACCGACTTGTCGGCGAGCGCCGCGGCGACCGCCACGATGGCGTCGATTCGTCGGCGCGGACCGCGGAGCACCCGACCGCCGTGTTCGGCGATCGCGGCCGGAGTGGGGAACTGCGTGGAGGGCATGCGTCCGGCCTCGCCGAGCGTCGCGGCCGGATCGAGCCGCGATCCCAGCTGGTTGACGAGCTCGTCGATGTGGGTCCGTGCGGCCGCGACACTGATCTGCTGGCCGATCATGGTACGGATGATGGTCTCGGCGGGGTCGAGACTGCCGGCGAGCCGAACGCCCGGCGCCTCGTCGACAAGCGCGGCCAAGGCTGGATCGTTGCGCAACGAGTCTTCGGCGGCGTCGATGTCGGCGTCGAGGTCTAGATGGCGCCGCACCCGGTTGACCGCGACACCGAGATCGCGCATGTCCATGTGGTGCAACGAGAGTCGTACGTGATCGGACATCGGCTCGATCACCGCGACCGCCGGTCCGTGCGGGAGCGTGAGGACACGGCAGTACCGCCAGCCGGTTCCGTCGTCCAGCACGGCTTCGACGCCGGACGCCAGGTGCGACTGGAGGAACCAGCGCATCCACGCCCACCGGTACGGGCGGCGGTAGGCCAGTCGCAACGTCACCCCGTCGGCGGTGGCGGGTGTCACGGTATGCCGCGAGCGCAGTCGACGGAGCTCGGTCGGGGTCAGCCCGAACACCGCGCGGATGGTGTCGTTGAATTGTCGGACGCTGCTGAAACCGGCGGCGAACGCCACGTCGGCCATCGGCATCGTCGTGCATTGCACGAGGATGCGGGCATTGGTGGCCCGATGTGCCCGTGCCAGCGCAAGCGGTCCTGCGCCGAGGTTGTCGGTCAGGACACGGTTGAGATGGCGCGGCGAGTAGCGCAGACGATCCGCGAGGCCCCCGACGCCCTCGCGCTCGACCACCCCGTCGGCGATCAGCCGCATGGCGCGCGACGCGGTGTCGGCGCCGGCGTTCCAACGCGGTGAACCCGGAACGGCGTCGGGCAGACAACGGCGGCACGCGCGGAAACCTCGCAGCTGGGCAGCAGCCGCGGTGAGTACGAACGAGACGTTCTGGGGTTTCGGGGTCTGTGCGGGACACGACGGTCGGCAATAGATACCCGTGGTTGCGACGGTCACGAAAAATTGGCCGTCGAAGCGGGTGTCGCGGGCGCTCAGCGCTCGATAGCAGCGGTCGAAGTCCAACTGGGCTGTCAGGGTCTCAGGCGCCAGATCGATGCTCACCCATTCACTGTGACACTTTGGCGGGGGTCCATGCTGGCGGGAATCGGACATGGCTGGTTGTCCCACTGATCGGGCGAAAAACGTGACGTACGTAACATTCGCTGGCACCATATGGGCCATGTCGTTCGAGGGACACCGACTGCGTGGTCGGCGTGACGAAACCCCGCTGTCGGAACTCCCGGCGTGGGGACTGGAGCTCATGATGGGCCTGTACGGGCCCGACACCATCAAAAAGGCGTGCGCCGAGGAGCAGGCAGTCGGGGTGGAACGCAGACCCCTGGTACCTGCGGCACGCGGTACGGACTCGGAGACGCGCTGCGTCGAGAAGCCGGTCGATGTGGCACACCCAGAGGTCCAGCGCCCGGCCGCCGACCCCGGTCCGCTGATCGTCGAACTCGAGGCGATGAACGCGTTGGTGCGCTACCTCGAACGCAAGTTCCGTCGGCACTGAGCTGGGTCTTCATCGACCGGCGGGTGGGTCGCTGCCTCGAAGAGTTCGGCCTCTGAGCTGCGGCCATGTGGATACGCCTCGCCTGCAAAATCTAGGGGAAGAGTTTCTTCCCCGGGGTTCACAGCCGTCCCCTGGAAATTTATAGGGGACGACTCCAAGGGAAGGGGACGAGTTTTCTTCCCCTGGTTACTTGGGCGGCAAAGAGCGCCTTCTGTGCTTGATGACGATGTTCGGAGTCCGAGGTCTGCGCTCGCCAGGGACCTCTGTGATGGTTGACCGCGGCGGCGGTTTCGCCGACCTCCGAGGCGCGTCGTCGGCGTGTCGCGGTTTCAGAAACCGCGTGTCTGGTCAGAATCCCGAGGCGCACCAGCGGTTTCTGGCCACGCCTGAGGTTTCTGGCGACAAGTGCGGTTTCTGCGACGAGGCCGCGCTCTCCCCGCCTCCACGATCGCCGACGACGTCGGCGCGTGCGTCGCTGATCGAAGCGTGTGGCGCTTGAACGACCGACATGAACGGTGAGCTGCGTCGTCGGATCGACGCCGGTGTGTGAGGATCATTGCGTGACAGACACACCGGGCGATGCCGAGACTTCAGACAGCCCCGATCAACCGGAGAATCCCGCACCCGCAGTGGGTGCGGAATCGTCGACGACCACCGAGTTCCCATCTCGCGGCAAAGTGATGATGTCCGGCCTCCGATCGAGCGCGATCGTGGGACTCGAGATCATCCTCGTGGTGGCCGCGGTGTGGGTGCTGATGTGGGTGCTCGCCAAGTTGTGGGTTGTGTTGTTGCCCATCCTTTTCGCGATCATTCTGTGCACCATCCTGTGGCCACCCGTGCGCTGGATGCGGCAACGCGGGGTTCCGGCGGCCGCGGCATCGATCGTCATGATGCTGGTCGCGGTGGGGGTGTTCGCCGGTGTGATCGGCGCGATCGTGCCGTCGATCGTCGACCAGGCGCCCGACCTCGCGAACCGCGCCACCGACGGTGTGAAGAAGCTGCAGGACTGGATTCAGGGTCCACCGCTCAACGTGCAGGACGAGCAGCTCGACAACATCGTCCACACGATCACCCAGAAGCTGCAATCGAGTTCAACGACCATCGCGCAGGGTGTGTTCAGCGGTGTCGGCACCGCGACGTCGGCGTTGGTCACCATCTTCACCACGCTCGTCCTGGTGTTCTTCTTTCTCAAGGACGGCCCGAAGTTCGTGCCGTGGCTCCATCGAACCCTCGGTAGGCCCTCCGGCCTGCACGTCGGCGAGGTGCTGCTGCGGATGTGGGCCAGTCTCGGCGGTTTCATCCGGACCCAGGCGCTGGTCAGTTTCGTCGATGCCGCGCTGATCGGTGTCGGCCTGGTGATCCTCGACGTCCCGCTGGCCGGTGTGCTGATCGTGGTCACGTTCCTCGGTGGGTTCATACCGATCGTGGGTGCCTTCGTCGCCGGAGCGCTCGCCGTGCTGATCGCGCTGGTGTCCAACGGCCTGACCTCGGCCCTGATCCTGCTCGGTGTGATCCTGGCGGTGCAACAGCTCGAGGGCAACGTCCTGCAGCCGTGGCTGCAGTCGAAGTCGATGGATCTGCACGCGACGATCGTCCTGTTGTCGGTCACCCTGGGCGGCACCCTGTTCGGGATCACCGGTGCTTTCCTCGCCGTCCCGGCGGCGTCGGCGATCGCCGTCGTGCTGCGCTACCTGAACGAGCAGATCGCGGCGCGAGCGGGCGAGACCCTGCCGCCCGAGGGTATGCCCGTGACCGAGCAAGTGGGTGTGCCCGACGAGGAGCCGCCACCCGATACACCCGCCGGTGCGCAGCCTGCCTGACGCACCGCGATCTCGGCTAATGCCAACCGATAGACTGGTCGCCCGTGAGTCTCACCCTGGGAATCGTTGGGCTGCCCAACGTCGGCAAATCCACCCTGTTCAACGCGCTGACCCGTAACGACGTCCTGGCGGCGAACTACCCGTTCGCGACCATCGAACCGAACATCGGTGTGGTGGAACTGCCTGACGCACGCCTGCATCGGCTTGCCGAGATCTTCGGCAGCGAACGCATCCTGCCCGCGACGGTGTCCTTCGTCGACATCGCCGGGATCGTCAAGGGCGCGTCCGAGGGCGAGGGCATGGGGAACCAATTCCTGGCCAACATCCGGGAGGCCGACGCCATCTGCCAGGTGGTCCGGGTGTTCGCCGACGACGACGTCGTCCATGTCGACGGCCGTGTCGACCCGCTGTCGGACATCGGTGTCATCGAGACCGAGCTCATCCTCGCCGACCTGCAGACCATCGAGAAGGCGCTGCCGCGTCTTGAGAAGGACGCCCGCAAGAACAAGGATCTCGCCGAGACCGTAGCGGCCACGCAGAAGGCGCAAGAGATCCTCAACTCCGGGAAAACGCTCTTCTCGCAGAAGGATTCGTTCGATCTCGCCGCGGTTCGCGAGCTGCACCTGATGACCGCGAAGCCGTTCCTCTACGTCTTCAACGCCGACGAGTCGGTGCTGACCGACGACGCTCGCAAGAAGGAACTGCTCGACGCGATCGCACCGGCCGACGCCGTTTTCCTCGACGCCAAGGTGGAGAGCGAACTCCTCGAACTCGACGAGGAGGATGCCCAGGAACTCCTCGACTCGATCGGCCAGACCGAACCCGGCCTGCGCTCGCTGGCCCGAGCCGGGTTCCACACCCTGGGCCTGCAGACCTACCTCACCGCCGGTCCAAAGGAGTCCCGCGCCTGGACGATCCACCGCGGCGACACCGCGCCCAAGGCGGCCGGTGTCATCCATACCGACTTCGAGAAGGGCTTCATCAAGGCCGAGATCGTCTCCTTTGACGACCTCGACTCCGCCGGATCGATGGCCGCAGCCAAGGCCGCAGGCAAGGTGCGGATGGAGGGCAAGGACTACGTCATGGCTGACGGGGACGTGGTGGAGTTCAGGTTCAACGTTTAGCTGAGTTTCGTTTCGGCAACACCGAAAGTGCTCGCTGATGGTCGCGTGTCAGGTCTGTGGAGCGATGGGTGGCCGCGCAGGGAGCTTGACTATATAGTCGGATATATAGTTAGGAGGGCAGTGATGGCCGTCACCAGTGTTGATCTGGATTCGAAGCTTATTGAGCGTGCCCGAGCCCTCACGGGTGAGCGATCGAACCGGGCCGTGATCGACCTCGCGTTGCGCAGGCTCGTCGCCTCGAAACAGAAGGCCGCGATGATCGAAGGAATCGCAGGACTGACCGATCTTGAAGGCGAACTCGGCGCGCCTGTGGCCTCACCAGGTGATGTCGAGTCTGTGTGACCGACTACCTGGTCGATAACTCGGTCTGGGCGAGACTGGCCACCGGGGACCCGGGCGTCACTGCGAGGCTGCGCCGCATTGAGCGAGCGCCGGCGGACCTGTTCGTCACGTGTCCGCCCCAGGCGCTCGAGTTCTGCCACAGCGCCCGGACACGCGAGGAGCACCTGCGCTACCGCGAACAGATCTCCCTCGGATTTCCGCTTGAGCACGCGCCTGACGAATCGCTCGTGCTCGACATTCAAGCCGCACTATGGAATACAGGGCTGGTCCGTGCAGCGGGCTCGCTCGACATCCTGATTGCCGGCTACGCCATCGTCAACGATGCGACGGTGCTCGCCGCGGACCACGACTTCGAGCACATCGCGAGGGTGTCGGATTTGCAATGCGAGTACGTCGCACCCTCGCCATGACATCTTCAGCGTTGGGGCCCAATCGATTCGGGCGCCACATTATGGACGAGGGACGAGCGTCTGAGGACGGTGTGCGTGGTAGTGGGAGTTCAACCAGTCCGTGAGTGACGTTATCGACGAACCGTGGTCCGCGTGAGTCGATCTGCTCGACAACCAGCGGCCATGATGGGATTCCACTGGTAGCCTGTTCCCATGGAAGCCACGATCGACTCGGGCGGACGACTGCTCTTGCCCAAAGCCCTTCGCGAGCACTTGGGAATCGCGCCCGGATCCACCGTCGACATTTCGCTGTATGGCGGGGGTCTCCAGGTGACCCCGGGTGGACGAACCGCGCGGCTGGTCAAGGGAGCCGACGGGCATCTGGTCGCCGAGTCTGAAACCGCGGTGACCGACGAGGTCATGTTCGGATTGATCGATTCCAGCAGACGGTGAGCGTGAGTCAACGATTCGCCGTCGACACAAGCGTTGCGGTGCCGTTTCTCGTGGCTTCCCATGCTGCTCATGAAGTTGTCAGATCCCGGATTGGCGGCCGGCCGCTTGCGCTCAGCGGGCATGCTCTGCTGGAGACCTATTCAGTGCTGACTCGCCTGCCTGGCGACGCGCGAGTGGCTCCGCCGGATGCGGTGCTGCTGATCGACGACAACTTCGTCGAGACGCTTGGGCTCCCCGAAGGTGTTGTGGCCGAGGCTCATCGGCTCCTTGCCCGATTCGGAATAGCCGGTGGGGCGACCTACGATGCTTTGGTCGCATTGGCGGCCCGAGAGAACGACGCCGTCTTGATCACGCGCGATGCCCGGGCACGGCCTACCTACGACGCGGTGGGTGCGCGGGTAGAGGAGATCGTGGGGTGAAACGTGACGCGGGCGAATCGCGGCGGTCTATTGACGACGCCGACTATCTGGCTCAGCTCGACGCGTGACTGAGATCGGCTCCTCAGTGCCCGGCTCCGGGATATTCCCGGAGGACCGCCCTCACGGGCCCGATCTCAGTCATCGACTCGGCCGCCAGTACACGTTCGGCGATGAGTCGTCGACGACCACAGGCGTGGCCGACACACGCTGTCGCACCGTGGGTTTCACGGCTCTGCATAGACTGACGCCAGGGCCAGGTCACAAGTGGGGCAGCAATCTGGTGAGGACAACCCAGTCGGTCACGCAGTCACGACCGTGCCGCGGCCTCGACGTCCGCGTCGACGTGGCGTCGTGTGGCCATCAGCACCGTCACGCAGGCGAATAGCGGTGGCAGTGGGCACAGCACCGCGAGGCTGAGTGATCCCAGGGCGTCGTCTCCGCGGTCGAGAAGCGTTGTCGCGCATCGAATCCGAGGAGCGTCGAGCCGGGGTGAGTGACCAGTCTCACCCTCGGGAAGGACGCGGCAGAGCGCTCTCACCGCTCCGGAGCATCGCCCTCCGCGGGGTCGCCCCCGGGTTCGTCTGGTGGTGGTTCAACGGCAGCGGCGACCTGGTCGGCCAACTCCAACCCGGCGCCCGCGTAGACGTTGAACGCAATGCCGATGCCATTGTCGGTGGCCCAGTGCACTTCGTCTTCATAGCGTGCCGCCGAAGCGACCTGACCTCTGAAACCCGACTTGCGCAGGCATTCGAGCGCGACGACGTTGGCGCTGTGATTCGGCATCGCCAGCACGGCGTGCCGCACCGAATCAGAACGTCGCAGACGGACCCAGAAGTCCAGGTCGGTCGCGTCGGCCTCGATGACCCGGACGCCTCGGTCGGTGAGTCGCTGGATTCGACTTTCGTCGTAGTCGACGCCGACCACCCGCATTCGATACCGCTCGGTCAGGCGCTGATAGGTGGCAAATCCAACCCGGCCCATTCCGATGACGACGACCTCGGCGTCACCCGCGTCCCCGGGCCGCTCTTCGGGCTGCAGGTTGTGTTCGTCTTGGACGGGCAGGCGCGCGACGATCCGTTCCGCGAGCTGGTTCCCACGGCCGTTGACCACCGCGGATATGACGAAGCTCAAAGCGACGGCAATGGACAGTTCGACCAGCCATGTATGAGTCAAGAGCCCAGCACTCACCCCGACCGAGACGACGATCAGGCCGAACTCGGAGTAGTTCATCAGGCCCAGGCCGGCCAGGATTGCGGTCCGGTATCGCAGCTTCATCAACGTCAACAACGCCGTGTAGCCGGCCGCCTTGATCGGCAGCAGCACCATCATCAGAAGGGCGACGCCGATCGTGGGCATGTCGGGCAGGCCGGTGAGCCCGATCGACACGAAGAACGCCACCAGCAACAGTTCCTTGATGTGGAACAACGACCGGGACAGTTCGGTGGCTGCCGGATGCGACGCGAGCAGCATGCCGACGATCAGGGCACCCAGATCGCCCTTGAGGCCGACCGACGAGAACCAGACGTATCCCGGGACCAACGCCATCACGATCCCGAACAGTGACTGCATCTCGCCGTGGCCCAGGCGTCCCCACACCCGACGTGCCACCAACGTGAGCGGCCACAAGCCCACCAGCGTGAGCGCCCACGGGCTGGGGGCGTGCCCGGCGGTCGCGGTCAGGAAGATCACGGCGATGAGATCCTGCATCACCAGGATGCCGATACACACGCGGCCGTAGAGGGAGGTCGATTCGCCTCGCTCGTCGAGGATCTTCACCACGAAGACGGTGCTGGAGAATGACAACGCGAAGCCCAGCAGGGCTATGGTCTGCAGGCTTTGTCCGACCAGCATCGACACCCCGGCCACCGCTGCCAGCCAGATCAGCGCACCGCCGAGGACGACGCTGCACAGCATATGTACCGACGTCGTCAGCCACACCTCGCGGCGCAGCAGGGTTCGCACGTTGAGTTTGAGACCGATCGCGAACAGGAGCAGGGTGACCCCGAGGTCGGCGAGCGTCTCCAACTGCGGCAGGTCTTCGACGTTGATCGCGTTGAGAACGAAGCCGGCCGCCAGGAATCCGACCAACGGGGGCAGCCGCAGCACCATCGCCAGGCCACCGAGCCCGAAGGTGATGACGAGATAGATGGCGGCCACCGTCATGCGTTCGTCCTGTCGTGTGCGGTGCGGTGATGCGGACCCACCTCACCCTAAGCGGGTCCGCGATCGAAACACGACATCCGCGGTGCGCGCGTGTGAAATCCGCGGAACTCTGCCGGGCGGCGAAATCATTCGCTTTGCGGATCGTCGGGGTAGGCAATCGATTTCCTCGCCGTCGAGATCGCGACGAGATCGAATCCCGTCTTGCGTCGTCGGATTGCCTGCCGTCTTCACCGAGGAGATGCCGGAATGGGAATCCCGACTGCTTGCCATGTGGAGTTCGACGGTGGAGTGTGCGTGAGTGGCATCGATTCAGACCTTGACCGAGGAGGAGCGTCGCGTCGTTGCGCGATGGGCGGTGACCTGCGCCGAACGCGTACTCCCGATGTTCGACGCCGAACCGATGGCGCAGGAGCAGATTCGCGATGCGGTCGTGCGCACCCGGGCCTTCAGTGCCGGGTCGAGTACTGCGGCCGAGGAGATCCGGAAGCGACTTGTCGCGGTGAAGGCAGCCAAGGCCGCGACCACCCCGCAGGGGGCGGCGGCTGCCCGGTCGGTTGCCCAGGCTGCCTCGGTCGCCCACATGGGTGCGCATGCGTTGGGCGCGGCCGCCTACGCGGTCAAGGCCATGTCGTTGGCCAATCCGGCTCGACCCGAGGCGGTGACCGACGAGATTGCGTGGCAGTTGGCGGCGTTGACCGACGAAGAACAATCGATCTTGCGGCAGCTTCCGCCGGTCGGTAGCGACTCCTCCGGACCGCTGGGGCCGGGCCTGATGTCGCGCGGAATCCTGGGCGATGTGATTCGTGAGCTCCAGGCACAGATTGCGTAAAAGGTGGTGCGCGTGTGGCCAAAGTTATGCGTGGTGTGTCGTTGTCGGTGATACTGCACCGATGATGGTATTGAAGCGAGGCGCTGCGCTCGCCGTTTCGGCGGTGCTGATCGCGGTCGCGGGATTGATGGCCACCCAACCCGGCGCCAACGCCGCGCCGAGCGGCTGGCGCTACACCCTCGTGGGGTTCAGCAACACCAGCGACGTCTACATGGACGTCTACCAGTCGTCTAATGGCACCCAGTTCAGCCCGCTGGCGAAGCCGGCGTATCGGCCGCCGTCGGGGCGCGTGCGTGACCCCAGCATCTTCCGCAACGCCGACGGTTGGTACTACGTCACCTACACCACGGTCGATGGCGCGAACATCGGCTTCGCGCGCAGCCGCGACCGTATCCACTGGGCGTTCATGCACAACTATCCGGTTCCGTTCTGTTGCGCGTTCCTGCCCGGCACCGGCGACGGTAAGGGACTCGGCTCGTCGAGCGGGCCGGGTTCGTCCGGGTCGGCAGGCTCCAGCGACGGTCCGTCGCTCTCGCCGTTCACCACCAAGGCCTGGGCGCCCGAATGGTTTGTGGAAGGCGGGCGAGTCCATGTCATCCTGTCGATGTCGACCGGCGGCGGCTTTGTGCCCTACCTCATGACGGCGCTCAGCTCCGACTTCCGCGTGTGGAGCATCCCGACCCCGATCGCCGGGATCGGCGCCGACCACATCGACACCACCGTCGTGAAGGTCGGCTCGGTGTATCACGCCTTCACCAAGAACGAGACCAAGAAGTTCATCCAGCACGCGGTCGCCAGATCACTCGCCGGGCCGTACCGGTTTATCCCACCAGGGAATTGGGGGACCTTTGTCGAGGGGCCGGCTGTGGTTCAGTTGCCCAGCGGCGCGTGGCGCATCTATTTCGACGCGTACCGCGACGGTAAGTACTATTACTCCGACAGCACCGACGGGATGCGTACCTGGTCGAGCAGGACGTTGCTTCCCGGATTGTCCGGATCGGTGCGGCACTTCGGTGTGATGCGTCAACCGGCCTGACCACGCGTCGGTAGCACTCTGTGTTCTGTCGGAGAATCTGTACGCTGCAGCACGCAGATTCTCGGGTACGACCCAGGATGTCAGCGAAGGAGTCAGCGAATGGCGTTGGCGCGCACCAGTCCACCGTCGCGGGAGATCATGGTGACGTTGCGGTGCCGGGGCCGCTCGGGTGCGCGGTCGGTGAGTTCGAGGTCCACGCGACGCAGGATCTCGGTGACCACGATCCGGAGCTCGGCCATGGCAAGGGTCGCTCCGAGACACCGCCGGTTGCCGCCGCCGAACGGCATCAGCGTGTGCGACGCGGGCCGGACGCCGAGGAAGCGTTCCGGGGTGAACTCGAAGGGACGCGGATAGATGTCGTCGCGGTGGTGGAGCAACAGGATACTGATCAACGCGACCGTGCCCGGATCAACGCGATACGCACCGAACTGCCACGGCTGCAAGAGTTCCCGAGCTACCAGCGGTACCACCGGCCGCGCGCGCATTGACTCGTTGAGCAACGCTTCGATGTAGTCGTCGTCGCCCGCTCTCGCGGCATCCCGCGCATCGCGGTAGACGTCGGGGTTACGGGTGAGGCGTTCGAAGGTCCAGGCGACGGTGTTGGCGGTGGTTTCGTGCCCGGCGAGGACGAGGGTGAGTAGTTCGTCGCGGATTTCGCTGTCCGGCAACGGCATACCATCGTCGGTCCGTGCTGCGAGCAGGAGCGCTGCGATATCGGTGCGCTCGACCGACGACGATTCGGCGCGCCGTTCGGCCAGCAGCGCGGCGATCGCCGCGTCGACCGGCCGCAAGATGAGCTTGGTGATCCCGACCGGATTCTCGTTGAAACTGTTGGCCAACTGGGCAACCGTCGCCAATGGATGAGTGGACCACCGAAGCATCCGGACCATCGACGACCGAAGCGCGTGTTCGGCTTCGGTGTTCGGGACACCGTCGGGCAGACCAAAGACAGCGGCCATGATGACGTCGAGAGTGAGCTGTTGTGCCATATCGGCGAGCCGTATGGGTTGGCCGACGGGCCAAGAGTCGATATGTGTGGCGGTCGCGGTCTCGATGCTCTCGCGGTATGCCGCCACGGACTTGCCGTGGAAACGCGGCATGAGCAGTGTCCGTTGACGACGATGCCGCGGCCCGATCGAGGTGAGAACGGAATTCGGTCCGACGATCGGCCGCAGCGGCGACTGCCGGGTGGCCGACGGCGCGATGTCCGGGTCAGCGGTCATGACCGACCTGATGTGCGACGGATTGGTCAGCACGGCAACCGAATTCGGACCTCCCGGGAACTTGTAGCGCAACAGGTCGCCGTGCTCGGCCGCATCGGCGAAGAACATGTCGCCTTGACGGGTGACGATCTGCAGTGAGGTCCAGAGTGTATTCGGCCGCAGGTAGGTGGCCGGTGCGTTCGGTGCCGGCTCGTCGGCGACCGGGCGAGCGGAGCGACGGGGAATGTCGATCGGACCGGCGTCGTCGTCAGCACCGGTGATACCCGACGGGGAATCGGCGGCCGCGAGGTGCCAGCGTCGGGGTGCCTTCGTGAACGACAGAGTGGTTCGGAGGTCGTAGGTGGTCATGATCGCCTTGCGTCACGAGCGTTCAGGGCGGCGCTGAACTCTCGCGCCCTCATGTCCAGCCCGTGGCGATCGTGCAGCAGGGCGGCCATAGCGAGAAGCACGAACACGGCGATAACGAGAACCCACACAGCCGATCTCCTTCCAAGGTGCCGACTTCTGCGGCGCTTGGCATCGACGCTAATGCGGTGGTCCGGTCGGATCAGCGGGCTGCAGGTGGAATCTCGCTCCGCCCACGGATGGAGTTGCATGTCCACCCGTGGGTGGAGGGGGTGATTGGTTGTGCTCTGTCCGACGGCGTCAGAGGACGATGCAGGTGCCGGAGAGGTTGATGCCCGAGCCGACCTTGATCGTCTTGATCGGCGGCCGTGAGCGGTCGCCGTAGTGGAAGGCGCTCACGTAGTAGGTGCCCGGCACCTTGGGTGTCCAGTAGGCGGTCAACATGCCATTCATGGGTCGCTTGTTGGTGGCCAGGAACACGGTGGCTGCCTGATTGGGGCCCAGCCGTCGGGCCGCGACCACCGTGACGGGCCGGTCATTGGTGACCTTGGCGCTGACGGCATACGTGCAACTCGTCCCGACCATCGCGTCCGACGAACTGACTGTCTGACCCGTGGGCATGATCCTGACCGACGTGACCGCCGCGTTGGCCGGAGCTGCCAGCCCGATGGTCAATGCGGTTGCGCCGACGGCGACGCCTACGGTGGCGAGTGCGCCCTTCCAGACGGATTTCACAGACACGATGACTTCTCCTCGGTTGTTGGGACGCACGCCCTCGACACGTACGGATCCCCACGGTAAGCACGGGTCGGCGCCGATCGCGGTTGATTCGCCAAACGTTCAGACTCGCCGACGATCACCAGATCACGGCGATGGCTGCAGCCGACAGCGACAGCAGCAGGGCGGTGACGAACAGTGGCCGCGGAACAGCCACGCCGGTCCTGCGTTGGCGGGCGGCACCCATGCCGAGGATTCCACCGAGAATCACGAGGATCGTCAGCTTCACACCGATCTTGACGTAGTTGAGATGGACACCGTCGGGCCACGGCGTGGCCAAGACGAGCCCTGTGATCAGCGATAGCAGCAGGCCGTAGTCCATCAGTTTCGTGAAGCGCCAGCGCGCCGCAACTGCCTCGGCGACGAGCGCGCCGAAGGTGATCGCGAAACCGACGATGTGCACAAGCACGACGACGCTGCGTAGTACATCCATGGTGTCAGGATTTCACGGTGTTGGGCGCATGGGCGCCTCGCTGAGTGTGCGATGTGTGACGAATCGCCGGGGCGCCCCCGACAGCGGGTCGGTGAAGTCCACTTGCCGAGCCAGCAACTGGAGGGGGAGTGAGTGATCGTCGGGCTCTTCGGGTAGGAGATCCGGGTACCACCGATCACCCAGGATGCTCGCCCCGAGCGCCGCCAAATGCACGCGCAACTGGTGCATCCGCCCGGTGTGCGGGCGCAGAATCGTATGCAGCACAGCCCGTCCCGACGCGCTCACTCCGTAACCGAGCACGTCGACCTCCGTTTCCGAGTTGGGCACTCGTGACTCGTCGACGACGACGCGCAACTCGCCGCGTCGTGCCTCGATGTGATTGCGATAGACCAGCGGAAGGGGCCGTCCGGCCAGCATCGGACGGTCGGGGTCCCAGTCCGGCGGCCGGGCCGACACCGCCTCGTACACCTTGGCCACCTGTCGCTTCTCGAAGAGCGATTGGTAGGCGCCGCGTGTGGCCGGTCGGGCGGAGAACATCACCAGGCCCGCCGTCGCACGGTCGAGTCGATGGATCGGTGTCAGATCGGGGTTGTCGAGGCGGATGCGCAGCCGGACGAGCGCCGATTCGCGCAGGTACCGGCCGCCGGGCGTCGTCGGCAAGAAGTGTGGCTTGTCGATCACGACGAGGTCGTCGTCGGCATGCAGGATCTCTTCGTGAAACGGCACGGGTTCCTCGGCGGGCAGATCCCGGTAATACCAGATGAACGTGTGTGCGCCCAAAGGAGTCTCGCGGGCGATCGGTGTGCCGTCGGCACCCACGATCTCACCGGCATCGAACCGGCGGAACAGTTCGTCGGCGTCGAGGTGGTCGAATTTGGCCACCACGTACTCAGCGAGCGTGGCCCACGGTCCAGATGCGGGAACGCGCAGGCGTGTCGGCCCGACGCCGTCCCGGACGGGAAGAGGCGCGGGCATCGGCATGGACACGATCATCGCATCGTCCGCCGACCTGCGATGTCACCTGTCGGTGAGTTTCCGCATCGTGATGGCCTTGTCGACACCGACGAAAGCCGGTGCGATCAACGACAGTCCCACCACCACCAACCACTGTCCGCCAGTGAGCGAGACGGTGTCGAGCAGACGCTGGAGCATGCCGAGTTCGACGGCCGCCCAGGTGAGCGACCAGCCGGCAATGAGCCACCCGAAGTACGGGAACATCGGCTGCGTCCACGGTGCCTGCTTCTCTCGCCGCATGATCACGCCGAGGTTGACGCCGCTGAGCGCCACCACCGCAAATGCCATCGTCATCGACGACGACCCGGCGTCGGCGGACGGCTCGTCGGGACCCCACTGGAGCACGGCCAGCGCGGAGGCGGCGATGAGGAAGCCGCTGGCCACCCACCGGGCGATCTGGGCGCCGTTGACGATCTTGGTGCCCGGTGCGCGCGGCGGGCGCTCCATCACGCCCGGATCGGGTACGTCGACGATGAATCCGACGACCACGGTGACCACCACGAAGAACTTGCAGAAGAGCAGCTGCATCGGCAGCATCGCGACGCCGCCGTTGATGTTGAGGATCGTCGCGAACACCATCAGCTGCAGTACCGACGACAGAATTGTCAGCTGGAGCCTGATGTAGGAGGAGATCCGGCGGTAGATGTCGCGGCCGAGTTCCACCGCGCGCACCAGAGTCGCGAAGTTGTCGTCGGTCAGCACGATCTTCGCGGCCTGTTTGGAGACCTCGGAGCCACTGCCCATCGCGACGCCGATATCGGCCTGCTTGAGAGCGGCGGCGTCGTTCACCGCGTCGCCGGTCATCGCGACGATGTCGCCCTGCTCCTGCATCAGGCGGGCCAGGCGGAGCTTGTCCTCCGGGGCGACGCGCCCGAAGACATGCAGGTCGGGGAGCTTTTCCTTGACCTTGTTGTCGTCGAGGCGTTGGAGGTCGGTGCCGGTGATGACGCCCGGGCCCAAGCCGAGCTGGTCGGCGATCGCGCGGGCGGTGATCGTGTGGTCGCCGGTGATCATGCGGACGTCGATGCCGGCACCGAGAGCGGTGTGAACCGCGTCGGTGGCCTCGGTGCGCAGGGGATCGATGATGCCGACGAGCCCGACAAGCACGAGGTCGGCGACCGCCGCCATCGGATCGTCCTGTGCCGCTTGTATTCCGGCGTCGTCGAGGCCTTTCGCCGCAAATGCGAGCACCCGCAGACCCTTCTCGGAGAGTTCCCGGTTGGCGTCGAGGATCTTCTGGCGCATGTCCTCGACCGGCACGATCTCGCCGTGGCGCAGCGCCGCAGAACACCGATCGAGGACGACGTCGGGGCCACCTTTGACGACCACGAAGTGCGGATCGTCGACCACCGTGCTGGTCAGCTGCGGGGGCCGGTCGTGGAAGGTGGCCATGAACTTGTAGTCCGAGTCGAAGGGGACCTCGGTCAACCGGGGAATCGTTCGACGCGTGGTCTCGGCGTCCACGCTCATCTTCGCCGCGAGCACGACCAGCGCCGCCTCGGTGGGATCGCCGATCACCGAACCGTCGTCGGCGACGGTGGCATCCGAACACAGGGCCAGGCCCAAAGCGAGGGGCGTGAAGTCTGGCAATGTGCCTGCGGCGCCGAGGATTGCGCCCGTCTTGGAGTAGCCCGATCCTTCCACCGTGAACCATTGGTCGCCCGCGTAGAGCGAGGTGACCGTCATGGCGTTCATGGTGAGAGTGCCGGTCTTGTCGGAGTTGATGACAGTGGTCCCGCCCAGGGTTTCGACGTCGGCGAGCGACTTCACCACTGCCTTCTCCTCGGCCAGGTGTTGTGCGCCAGAGGACAGCATCGTCTGCACAAAGGTTGGCAGGCCGGTCGGGATCGACGCGATCGCGGTCGAGATGCACAGCAGAGCAAGGGTTTCGCCATCCTGCCCGCGCGCGATTCCAACGATGCCGATCACGGCGACAGCTCCCCACGCGAGGAACCCGAAGACCTTGGTCATCCCGTCGAGCTCACGCTGGAGCGGAGATCGGGTGCGTTTGGTGGCCGTGACCATGTCGGCGATCTGGCCCATCTGGGTCGACGCGCCGGTGGAGGTGACCACGAAAACAGCGGACCCTCGGGTGACCTGGGTGTTCTGGAACACCATGTTGGTGCGGTCGCCGAGCGCGACCTCATCGGCGTCGATGACCGCCGGATCCTTGGCGACGGGTGCGCTTTCGCCGGTCAGCGCGGCTTCCTGCACCTCCAAGGTGGCCGACGTGATGAGCCGACCGTCGGCGGGCACCAAGTCGCCCGCTTCGACGAGCACGACGTCGCCGGGAACGAGGTCTGCAGCCGCCACCTCGGCGACCTGGCCGTCACGCCGCACACGGGCTTGCGGCACTTGAAGATGTGCCAGGGCATCGACGCTGGCCTGGGCCTTCATCTCCTGTCGGGTGCCCATCACCACGTTGAATCCGACCAGGAACGCCACCACGAACCCGGTCGCGAACTGTCCGATCGCGAAGCTTGCGACCGCCACGATGAGCAGCATGATGTTCATCGGGTTCGCGAGTTGACCGCGGGACACCGCCCACAGCGTGGGAGGCGTTTCGGCGGTCACTTGATTCGGCCCGTATTGGTCCAGACGTGCTGCCGCGTCGGTTGCGATCAGACCGAGTTCGGGGTTGACGCCCGCCTGGTCCGTCACGGCGGCTGCCTTGAGCAGATATGGCTGGTGCTGGTGGGTGGGGGCATCGCTGGCGGCGGTCATTCTCGTGCATCCTCTCGATGTTGCGCTGACCGGACCGCTGGCACCGGGCGGCAGTGGTCCGTGTGGCACGGAATCATGATGCACAACATCGGTCACGATCGGTGGGCCGCAGACACTTCTCACTCGGACCGGATGAGACCATGCCAGTCGCGTAATGTCGCCGGCGCCGCCCTGCTCAGAGTCCTGAGTCGTTCACTTTCGCTGGTTCTGCTGTTATCTGACTGCTCCCCAGCGGGTCTTACTGCACAACCCAGAAGGCGCGACTCCCGCCACCACGGGTGATGGGAGGTCACGATGGCGGGAACGCGCTCGCGGACGAGGTGTCCGACTAGGCTTTCGATCCAGGGGTCGACTTCAGTTGCAACGGAGGCGGGGACAGTGACTGCGGGTGGAGAGTTGCGGCGCAGCCTGGGAGTTGGCGATGCGGTGCTGGTCGGTCTGGGGTCGATGCTGGGTGCGGGCGTTTTCGCGGTCCTCGCTCCGGCCGCTCAGGCCGCTGGGTCAGGACTGCTGATCGGACTTCTCGTGGCTGCGGTGGTCGCATACTGCAATGCCACATCGTCGGCGAGATTGGCCGCGCGCTACCCCGTTTCGGGCGGGACCTATGTGTACGGACGGGAACGGCTCGGCGAATTCTGGGGATATCTCGCCGGGTGGAGTTTCGTGGTCGGCAAGACCGCATCGTGCGCGGCCATGGCGCTGACGGTCGGCACCTACGCGTGGCCCGAGTACGCGCATGCGGTTGCCGCGGTGTCGGTGATCGTGGTGACCGCGGTGAACTATTGCGGGGTGCAGCGCTCGGCGTTCGCGACGCGCATCATCGTGGCAGTGGTGCTCGCAATCCTGGCCGGAGTGGTGGTCTCGGCGTTGGGCTCTGGAGCAGCGGATCCTTCGCTGCTCCTTCCGAACTCCGACGTCACTGTGGGCGGCATCCTGCAGGGCGCAGGTCTGCTGTTCTTCGCGTTCGCAGGCTATGCGCGGATCGCCACCCTCGGCGAGGAAGTGCGCGATCCACGGCGCACAATCCCCCGTGCGATCGCATTGGCTCTCGCCATCACCCTCGTCGTGTACGCCGCGGTCGCGGCCGCCGCACTGATGGTCTTGGGTCCGGCAGCGCTCGCCTCCGCCGACGTACCCTTGGCGGCGGTGGTGCATGCGGCCGGGGCCGACTGGCTCGAGCCCGTCGTCCGCGTGGGGGCCGTGGTGGCAGCCGTGGGGTCGTTGCTTGCGCTTATGCTCGGGGTGTCGCGCACGACGCTGGCGATGGCGCGTGACGGGCACTTTCCGCGTGCACTGTCGGCGGTGCATCCGCGATTCCACGTCCCGCATCACGCGGAGCTCGTGGTGGGTGCGGTGGTAGCCGCCGTGGCGGCGTTCGCCGACCTCTCGGCGGCGATCGGGTTTTCGTCTTTCGGAGTGCTGCTCTACTACGCGATCGCCAATGCTTGCGCCTGGACGCTCCCGTCCGAGGCGGGCCGGCCCCGCAGACTGATGCCCCGCAGACTGATACCCCGCAGAGTGATACCCGCTGTCGGTTGTGGAGGTTGCGTGGTGTTGGCCTTCACCTTGCCGGGATCGGCGGTGCTGACGGGAGTCGCGGCCGTTGCGGTGGGCGCTGTGATCTACGCAGTTCGTCGAACCTGATCCGGTTGGTGCCCTGCGGCAACCTGAAGCAACGCGCGAGCGCTCACGTCCCGCGCTTGCCGACGGGCCGCCGCAATGCTGTTCTCTGAAGGCACGCGCAGTCGCAGCCCCTCGGGGTGAATCTGGAAGTGCATCGGCGTCGGTAGATCCAGGGCCTCGCCGTCGACGCCGGCGAAGGCTCGACCGCTCCGGGCCCGAATCTCCAGGCTCTCCGTGGTGAATTCGTGCCAGAACGGGCTCGCCTTGCGAAAACCGATCGCCGACATCGTCATCAGGCGCACCGCGTCGGCACTCGTCGCCGTCGACACCGCGATCACCCCGAGTTGGCCGGTGTCCATGCGCCGCCGCGTCGCGCTGTCAGGTGAGAAGGTCGCAGCGTAGGGATTGTTGGACACCAGGATCATGAACGCGCCATCCACTTCTTGGCCGGACGGGGTGGTGAATTGCAGGTCGAAGGGTTCCGCGGTGCTGCCGAGCAGTTCGGGCAGCATCGCTGCTGCGGTGCCGGCCTTGTCGGCGCGATAGGAATTCTGCTGGACGACAGTCGCATACACGCCCAGCGACACATTGTTGACGAACAGGCGATCGTTGACGGTGGCGTAGTCTACGCGACGTTCGATCCCGTCGGTGAATGCCCGGAGGGTCGACAGTGGGTCCTCGCGATCGAGTCCGAGGTCGAGCGCGAAATGGTTGCGGGTCCCGGCGCTGACACAGACGAACGGGATGTCGTGCTCGATGGCCACCGATGCGACGAGGGCTTGCGATCCGTCACCGCCGGCCATGCCCAGGCAGTCCGCGCCGCGGGCCACGGCGTCGCGCGCCAGCTGCTCGAGGTCGTCGTCGGGGCCGAGGATGATCGTCTCGACACCCAACTCGTGGGCTGCGGCGACCACGCCGAAACGCTCGACCTTCCCGTCCCCGGACTTCGGATTGCAGATGAGGACGGGCTTTTCGGGGCGCCGTGCCGCCTGGGGGACTGCCGAAGTCAACTCCCGAATCGTCGGCGCGAGCGCGTAACGCGCTGCCGCGGTCGAAATGGCCAGGATGAGAATGGCGATGAACAGGCGGAAGGCCATTCCGTCGGTGGTCGACACCACGTGGGCCAGTCCGAGAGCGATGATGATCAGGCCGACGACGATCGCGACGGCGCCCAGAATCCGCCGAACGGCACGCTCGGTGATCACCCACCATGCCCCGGCGACGGTGATGGCGAAGCCGATCAGGCCGATCAGGACCGAGAGACCACTCCGGATCAGGAAGGCGATGAGCAGAACACCGACCGCGGAGACACCGACCAGAGCGATCACTGCACTCACTCGACGTTCGATGCTCACCATCGTTCACCCCGTTCCGTCCCACGGCCGGTGATCGCGGCCACCGGTGATCGTGTCACATTTCCGGTGGTGGCGGACGGATGCGGGCCGTCGGACTCGGTTCGGCGGCCCGCACGTCAGCTGTCACTGATTAGGTGGGATCCGCCCAGGGTCCGATGCTGCGGGAGCGGACCGGCTGCACCGGGCGGGGTGCAGCCGTGTGCGGGTAGCCCTCGCCCCAGTTGGTCGGGGTGCCGAGCATCTCGATCTTGGCGTCCTCGGTGTACCAGTCGACGAGGTCCTTGTCGGACCGCAGAATCCAGGTGCAGCCGAGCTCGTGGTGCGCGGTGAAGTCGCCGTGCCGGACAAAGGCCGGACGCCAGAAGTAGGTGCCGGGCCACATCGTGCCGAAGCTGTACTCGAATCCGCCTTCGAGGCAGTACGCCTCCTCGCTGCATGGGTGGTGGGCGAGGGGGTGTTCGCGCCACCCGGGCTTCGCCTTGATCAGACGCGTGTAGAAGCCGGTCTTCTCGTCGCGGTGGAGCAGCTTGATGTACAGGCCGGGTACCGGCGTGCCGCCGAGGTCGAAGCGCATCGGGCTGCCGTCCTTGACGTCGATCCACGGTATGTCGGCGGTCGGCAGCACGATCAGCTGCTGATCGGCGCGGACCGATGCGAGATCGGAGTCGCGGGGCTCGAACGTCCAGTCGCCGAACTCGCGCCACAGCAGGATCTCGGTGCCCTCCGTCACCGTGATCGGCGGCGTCCAGACACCGATCGGCGCGTGCCAGTAGCCCTCTGGGCCCAGCACGGTGTCACCGATCGTCACCTCGCCGGACAGCACATACCACTCGGTCTCCGCCGAATGCACGCTGGCCGGGCGCGACCAGTCGCTGGTGAAGTGCACCTTGAGCGACGCGGAGCCGTCCTCCTCGTCGTAGCACAGGTTGCGTTGCTTCGCGGTCCCGGTGGCGTGCTCGAATTCTGCGATGTGCCACAGCAGATCGCGTTCGTCGATGGTCTCGACATGTGGTCGCATCGGAACCCCCCATGTGTTCGGTCGGTAAGGAGTTAACGATCCAAACTGTATCGGTATCCGATTAACGGTGCAACATGTATCGTTAAATCCGTGACCAAGACAGGACGACCGGCGGGACCCGCCGCCGACACGACCGAGGTGGTGCTGACCGCGGCACTCGACCTCCTGCTCATCGAGGGGGCCGCCGCGCTCACGGCTCAGCGGTTGCATCAGGTGACCGGGGTGTCACGCTCCACCATCTACCGCCACTGGGCGACGCCGATCGACGTGCTGTCGGCGTTGATCGACGTCGCGCCGACACCCGCGCAGACCCACACCGGCGACCCGGTGCAGGATCTGCACGCGGAGGTCGACGCACTGTGTGATCGCCTGCGGGACAAGCCTGTTGGTGCCTTCCTGCAAGCTCTCGCCGCGTTGGCGGCCACCGACTCGGCTGCGGTCGATCTTCGTCAGCGCTACGTCGACGACCTGCTCGCCCCTTTCCAATCGATCGCCCGCAGCAGTGGCCTGGTGCGGATACTCGCCGACGACGCGGTGACCGCCGTCGTCTCCCCACTACTTGTCGACGCCCTACTGCTGGGCCGGCAGCCCAACAGATCCCGCGCACACCGCGCGGTCGATCTTCATTTCGCTGGAATAGAGGTGTCATGACCAACGTCGTCGGCTCACGGGCTGTGTTCGGAGTGATCGTTCCGAGTACCAATACCGTTGTGGAACACGACTATTGGCGCAGCGACATCGACGGTGTCGCGTTCCGGGCCGGTTCGATGTACATCCCGCATCCGGTGATGGACGACAACGCGGGATTCGAGGCGCTGCTCGGACAGATTCGCGCCTCCATCGACGACGCGGTGCGCGACGTCCTCACCGCGGAGCCCGACCGAATGGTCATGGGGATGTCTGCGGAGACCTTCTGGGGTGGCGTCGACGGAAACGCGGCGTTCGAGCAGCGGCTTCGCGATCGGACCGGACTGCCCGTCACCACCGGGGCCAGCTCGTGCCGCGCAGCCCTCGAGACACTCGGTGCACGTCGTATCGCGGTGTTCTCGCCGTACCAGCCGATCGCCGACGTCGAGGTCGGCCGGTTCTTCACCGAAGCGGGCTTCGATGTCGCCGCCATCACCGGATTGCGTTGTCGCACTGCGATGGACATCGCCCGCGTCGATGTGCCCCGGCTACGCGAGGTGGTCGCCGAACTCGACGGACCCGACGTCGACGCCATCGTCCAGGTGGGCACCAACCTCTCGTTCGTCGGGCTCGCCGACGAACTCGAAGCCGAACTGGGCAAGCCGGTGGTCGCCATCAACTCCGCAACCCTGTGGCACGCGCTTCGCGATCACGGCATCGCCGACCAGGTCAAGGGGTGCGGACAGTTGTTGCGCGAGTACTGATTCGAAGAGTACTTCCTTCGGCCTAGGGTGTGTGTTCCTGCTAGCGCTGACGCAGAGGTCGGAGGTAGTCGCTGATCGCCGGCAGGTCGACGACGAGGGTATCCCAGACCGCGCCGTAGTCGGTTCCGTCGTAGTGGTGCGCGAGGCGATCTCGCATCGGTTTGATCAGCGACCACGGCACTTCGGGATGCGCTTCGGTGGTTTCGGCGCTGAGTCGGGCGACGTTCTCACCGATCTTCACGATCAGCGACTCCGCGGCGAGTCCCGGTACGTTGTCGACGTCTCCCGTGTACCACTCGTGACCACGCGCGACCAGGTGGGCCCCAATGCCGCAGAGTCGAACGATCTCTCGCAGAATTGATGCGTCACGGGAATTCATATTGCAACCGCGGTGGCGAGAATGTCGTGGTCGGGGCGAAGGCCACCGTCCGACACCACATCCACCTCAACACCGAGTAGTTCACCGGCGGCGACCGCGAACGCGGCGAGAGTGAGAAGGCCGGTACCTTCCGAACGAGTGACAAGAAGGTCGAGGACGCTGCCCGGCCGATCGGTGCCGCGGGCGGCCGAGCCGAACACGCGGGCGTTACTGAGGCCGAACTCTTCGGCGAGCTCCCTGAGCTCGACTCGGTGCGTTGCCAACGCCTCGTGCGGAAGTGGCCGCGCCGACGCCCGCAATCGTTCGATCATCTCCTCCGACGCGCGGCGTCTTCCAGACTCGTACGCTGCGATGTTCGGCTGGGCAACGCCCGATCGTCGGGCGAGTTCGGCTTGACTCAACCCGGCGGCTTCCCGCAGCTCTCGAATCTGATTGGCCACGCGTGCCATAATATCGCATGATATAACCCCTGCTCCAGATCAAAGTTGTGTCACGACGGGCAGATGGATCGGCTTGCTGTCATTGCCGCCGAATCAGAGCGGTTCGCCGAGGTGCTCTCCGATGTGAATCCGGACGCGCCGTGTCCCACGTGTCCTGAGTGGTCGGCGGCGGACTTGCTGTGGCACTTGGTCAACGTTCATGTCTTCTGGGCAGAGATCCTGGGTCGGGGAGTTCTCGACGGGGCCGAACTCGAGGCCGTCGAGGCCGCGAAGCCCGCCCGTCCCGACACGGTCGCGGCAATGCTTCCGCTGCGGGCCGAGGCGACCGCTGCACTGCTCGACCAGCTCGAACGCCGAGCCGACGACGAGCCGTGCTGGTCGTGGTGGCCGGCGGACCAGAC
>NZ_JBEXMX010000020.1:0-64938 GCF_040610755.1 Gordonia sp. NPDC003585
CTCGGTCACCAGCGCACCGCCGCTGAGCCCGACCACCCCGCCGATCACCGTCGCGGCGGTCATGCCCACGCCGAGCGCAAGGAGTCGCACCGATCGCACCCGATACGGATCCGGTCGGCAGAATGCCGAGACCAGCGCGCCAAGGGCGGCGAATCCGGCGATGTCGTGGAGTCCGAGGACGCCGCCGACCACGAGGACCGCGCCGACCGCGACGCCGACGCGGGCCGGGACCGCCCACGACGCCTTGCTCAGGTCCAGCGAGAACGCGTCACGCCACGTTCGTGGCCGGATGGGGTGAGCAAGTGCGTCGACACGGGTACGGATGGTCGTCGGCATGCGGTTACTTTATCACTATTTTACTAGTAAAATAAATGGCATGGCCCCCTCCGACCTCGTCGACCGCATCCAGCAGGAATGGGCGCGCGCCTATCCCGACCTCGACGTCGCACCCATCGGCGTCCTCGGCCGCGTGCAACGCCTCGCCGCAGTCACCACGCATCGGTTCGACCGCA
The DNA here is from genome assembly GCF_040610755.1 of Gordonia sp. NPDC003585. Classification (NCBI taxonomy): domain Bacteria; kingdom Bacillati; phylum Actinomycetota; class Actinomycetes; order Mycobacteriales; family Gordoniaceae; genus Gordonia; species Gordonia sp. NPDC003585. The sequence goes on from NZ_JBEXMX010000020.1 coordinate 513, forward strand.
ACCTCGACCGCCACGGCATCACGCGCTCCGAGTACGACGTGCTGGGGGCGCTCGCCCGTGCCGATGGTCCGATCCGGGCGAGCGAGGTGGTGTCCACGACCATGCTCAGCGGTGCGTCGATCACCAAGCTGACCGACGGTCTCGCGAAGCGTGAGCTGCTGGTCCGGCGCCGATCGGAACGCGACGGTCGGGTGGTACTGCTGGAACTCACCGACGCCGGCCGTGCACTCGTCGACGTCGAGTTGCCGCGGCGGCTCGACGACGACGAGCAGGTTCTCGCGGCACTGACGCCCGCCGAGCGGGAAACACTCGCCGGCCTGCTGCGTCGGGTGTTGAGTTCGTTGGGGGAGTGAACTACTGCAGCGTGCCGTCGTCGCCCATCACGGCACCCTCGCGACGGGGGTCGGCACCACCGATCCAGCCGCTCTCGTGGCGGCGGAGCGCGCTCAGTCCGCTGGATTGGTCGGCGACCGAGACCTGTTCGCCGCGCTCCCGAAGTCCTTGCACGAGTGGATCGTTCGCGCCGTCGTCGGCGGTGTCCACCAGCGGATGCTCACCACCCACATTCGACACGGGCGTATTGGCCGATCCGAAGTCGATCATCGACACCGCCTGCTGCGGGTCGAGTCCCCAGTCGAGCATCGCGACCAGGGTCTTGATCACGAACTGGATGATCACCGACCCGCCGGGCGAGCCGAGAGCGGCCAGCAGGGTCGCCGGTGCGCCGTTGGTGCCGGGTGTCAGGACCAGAGTCGGCGCCATCGACGAGCGTGGGCGTTTGCCGGGTGAGACGCGGTTGGCCACCAGGTTGCCGTCGTCGTCGCGGGGGTCGGCGGAGAAATCCGTCAGCTGATTGTTCAGCACGAAGCCGTCGACCATGTGGAAGCTGCCGAAGGCCGACTCGACGGTCGTGGTCATACTCGCGACGTTGCCGTACCGGTCGGCGACGGTGATGTGACTGGTGCCGTGCTCCGGCCCGGGATACGTGCCCACCGGCACCGGTCCGAGATTCCCGGCGGGCGCCTCGCCCAGCGAGCGGTCGGGGGAGATCAGCGTGGCTCGCTTCTTGAGATATGCGGGGTCGAGGATGGTCGCCACGCCCCGGCCGGGCAGAGGAACGAAATCCGGATCGGCGACGTATTTGTTGCGATCGGCGTAGGCCAGACGCTCTGCTTCGTTGATGAGGTGCACGGCTGCCGGATCGGGTCGTCCGCCATCGCGGTCGAGGTCGGTCGGCTTCATCGACGGCAGGTCGAAGTTCGACAGGATGCCCAGAGCCGAGGCGACCGCGATGCCGCCCGACGACGGACCGGGCATCCCGACGACCTGATGTCCGCGGTAGTCCATGGTGATCGGGGTGCGTTGGATCGCACGGTAATTCGTGAGATCCTGCGCGGTCATGAGGCTCGGCGTCATGCCGTTCGCCGTGCTCGTCGCCTTTGCCACGATCGCGGCCGCGATCGGTCCGGCATACAGCGCGCCGGCGCCGTCGGTGGCGAGCGCGCCGAGGGTCTTGGCGTACGCGGGGTTCGTCAGCCGGGTGCCCGTCACCTTCGGCGAGCCATCGGGATTCAAGAAATAGGCGCGGGCATCGGGGTCGGCGGACAGATCGCCTGCCGCGGCGGCGATGGCGGCGGCGAGGCGGGGACTGATGTCGAAACCGTTGTCGGCGAGCATGATCGCCGGGTCGAAGAGCGAACGCCAGTCCTGTTGCCCGTACGCGCCGTGCAGCATCTCGAGCATCCGCATCGCGCCGGGAATGCCGATGGATCGGCCCGACGCCCGCGCGCTCGGTTTCGGTTCGGTCCGATCGGTTGCGCTGACGTAACGCAAATAGTCCTCGGTGGCCGCGGCCGGCGCCGTTTCGCGGCCGTCGTACGCGTGCACCGTTCCGCTCTTCGCGTCGTAGTACAGCGCGAACGCGCCGCCCCCGATACCCGACGACTGAGGTTCCACGAGACCCAGGACGAGCTGTGCGACGACGAGCGCGCCGGCGGCCGTCCCGCCGTCGCGGAGCACTTCGCAGGCGGCCTTGGTGGCGAGCGGATTGGCGGTCGCCGCGGCAAAGGTGCGGGTGGTCACCGGTCGCATCCCGGTCCGGTAGCCGGTGGCCACCTCGGGATTGGTCGAGATGTCGGTGGACGCGTTCGAGGTCTGCGACGCCGCAATGTGCTCGCCGTTGGGGATCTCCGTGCAGGTCACCGGCGCTGCCATGTCCGAGTCGTCGCCACAGGCGCTCAGCGCCATGGCCGCGAGGACGATGGCGCCGGCGACGGCGACCAGTCGGAGTCGAAGACGGCCGCGGGGGCGTCTCATAGGGGTCAGAGTAGACGGACCGCTTCTGGGGCGGGGCGGTTTGCGATCGTGTAGCGCCGGTCACTTAGGGTCGAACATCGGGGCCGGTGGAGGGCCGGTCCACATCGTCGTTCGTCCGGAGGGAGCCCCGCTGTGGGAGTGGTACGGCACGAAGCATTGATCGACGGTCCGCGCGACCAGATCTTCACCTACGTCAATGGGTACGAGAACGTCCCCGAGTACATGTTCGGCGTGCAGCGGTTCGAGCCCACGTCGGACATCACCTCGGGCCTCGGTTCGGTGTTCGACGTGACCATCGACGTGGGCCCCAAGAAGCTGAAGTCGACCGTCGAATGCACGGAGTGGGTGGAGAACGAGCTCATCGTTCTCGAGGCGATCGAGGGATTCAAGGCCGACACGACATGGAAGTTCGCCGACAAGGACGGCGGCACACAGGTTTTGGTCGAATTCGGTTACACGCTGCCGGGTGGACTGGCCGGCCGTGCGTTGGGCGCCATCATCGGACCGTTTGCATCGCAGGGTGTGCGATACACCGACTCCAAGATCAAAGCCCATCTCGCTCAGGTAGATTGATCCGGAGGTCGGGGCCGGTGGCCAGGATCGGGCCCCTGACGGTGGTCGTCCGGGTATGTCCCGGAAGCGGACGCTCTCGGGGCCCGATCTCAGTCACCGATTGTCGGCCATCGCGTTCTACCGAACGCGATGCCAGGAAGACGCGCCCACAAAAAGCAGGGGAGGAAACTTCTTCCCCGGCCCTTGGTGTCTTCCTCCAGAAAATTCTCGCGGACGACTACGAACCCCGGGGAAGAACTTCTTCCCCTAGATTTTTCGGGCACGACGGTATCGTGTTTCTGCAGCTCAGGAGGCCGAAGGCAGTACTCTTCGAGTCAGCGTCCCTCCGTCGGCGTTGCCGACGATCTTGGACGTGGGAAGAACGTGGCCGCCCACGCGGCCCGGAGGCTCCGCGCGGCCGGCACCCGCGACAACAGGAGCCGAATTGGAGAACGCGAGTGCTGCAGCACTCGCGTTCTCCAACTCAACTCGAGTTCTCGCAGGACGACGCGAGAGGTGGCCATACCGAAGCCGCGCCCGACCTGGGCGGTGATGTGCCATGGGTGGCCTCAGGCCACACCCTGTGCCGAATCGGGTCAACCGTGTGCTGCAGCACACAGATTCTCCAACAGGACACAGAGTGTCCGGAGCGACTCGGCGATCGTGGAGGCGGGAAGAGGCTCGTCGTCGAGGGCCGGTGTCACGGCGGACACCCCGCGATCGCGATGGGATGGCCGCCGCGAAGCCTCCGCACACCCCCAGTTCAGGAGGACGAAAGCAGTACTCTTCGAGTCAGGTGGATCGAGCCTCGTTGGCTGCCCCGGTCGGGGCGGCGACCCGATCGGGGAGTCGCCTCGACAGGAACAGTGACAGGACGGTGAGCACGAAGACAATGAACAACGCCTGCTTGAGTGCATCGATCTGACTGTCGGCGTACACCCTGCCGACCTCGGCCGAGGCTTCCTGGGACCCGCCAGACTGATCGACCAGTGCGATCGCCTCCGACTCGGAGATGATCGGCACCCCGGCGTCGTTGACCGTGGCGATGATCTGCTGTTTCTGTGACGGGCTGAGGGATTGGGCGTCCTCGATCGACGTGGTGAAACCCGAGCCGAGCAGCAGGATGAACACCGACCCGACCACTGCCGTTCCGAACGACGATCCGAGATTCTGGAAGGTGCCCTGCAGGCCGCCGACCTCCGAGGTGTCGGACTCCTTCACCGCAGACATGTTGGCATTCCCCAACTGCGAGGCGAGCAGACCGAATCCGGCGCCGACCACGAACATGCCGATCGCGAAAAGCCATCCGCGCAAGGCGGGTTCGATCGCGCCGATGGTGAACAGGATGCCCGCCGCCATCACCACCTGGCCAAGTCGCGCGATGAAGCGGGTGGAGCGATGGGCGGTCAACCACGATCCGATCGCGGAGAACACCACCAGACCCGCGGACAGCGGCAGGATCTTGAGCCCGGTTTGCATGGCGTCCTTGCCGAGCATCGTCTGCAGGTAGACCGGTACGACGAAGAACAGTGCCGCGATCGCGAAGTACTGCACCAGGAATCCCGACAGCCCGCCGCGGAGCGCGCCGATGCGCAGCAGGTCGACATTCAGCAGCGGCTGACGGCCCGAATCCGCGAGGGCCCGTTGCCGGATGACGAACAGCCAGAGCACCACGACGCCGAACAGGATCAGGTAGGCGACCGGCGAAACCCCCAGGGGCGCAATGGTTCGGTCGCCGATCTCGGGTGGGTTGAGCGGCTTGAGCCAGCCCCACGTCTTGGACTGCAGCACACCGAAGACGACCAGGGCCATACCGCCCGCCGACAGCAGAACCGACAGCGGATCGATGCGGGTCTCCCGGTTGCGTTCGTCGTCCTTGATCCGACCGGACACGAGCAGCACGCCGATCATCACGACGGTCTCGGCGGCGAACACGTAGCGCCACGAGAGGTAGGTGGTGACCAGGCCACCGATCAACGGCCCGACGGCGGCGGCGAGTCCGGTCACGGCGCCGAGGATCGAGAACGCGGTGACCCGGGCCTTGCCGGTGTAGTTGACAGCGGCCAGGGCGGCGATGGCCGGGATGACCAGCACGGCACCGAGACCTTCCACCAGCGACCAGCCGAACAGAAGCACGGGCAGGTTGGGGCTGAGCGCCGTGAGCAACGAGCCGATGCCGTAGATCACCGAACCGATCTTGAACGCCCGGGCCCGGCCCAGCAGGTCACCGAACTTGCCGCCGGTCAGCATGAAGGCCGCCATCGTCAGCGTGTAGAACGTGATCGCGGCCTGCATGCCGGTGATCGTCGTGTCCAGGTCCTTGGCGACGGTGGAGATGGACACGTTCATCACGGTGCTGTCGAGCACCATGACGAACTGCGAGACCGCGAGGATGACGATCACGAACCATTTGCGCATGGCTGGAAAGCATATGCGCAAGTGGGTCACACCACCGTCATGCGGGTGGGATGACCCGAACCGCGGGTCACTCGGTCGCCGTCGAACTGCCCTCGCCGTCAGAGTCGTGATCGGTGGTGCTGTCGGTTGTGTCGTTCTCGGTTGTGGTGTCGGTTGTGGTGTCACCGTGGTCAGCGGTGGCGTCGGACGTTTCATCCGCGGGCGGATCGTCGTCGCTTCCGTCTGGCTCGTTCGGGGTCGATTCCGGTGATGGGTACTGACTGTTGATGGTCGTGTTGTTGGTGTTGCTGCCGTTCGTCTTGCTGCCGTCCGGCTCGTTGCGTGCGGTCGACTTGCTGTCGGTGGGCTCTGGTGCTGTTGTCGTGTTCTTCTCCGGGGTGCTGACGACGGGGTCGTTCACGACCGGGTTGTTCACTACCGACGCTTCCTGCTCCGACGCGATCGAGAATGACTGCACAGCGGCGGTATCGGGGACGGCCGCGGTGGCCTTGGCCGCCGTCGATGCGGGCGACACACCCAGCAGCCCGAGAACCGAGTTGACGATGTCGGTGACCAGACCGGTGAAAGCGTCGAAACCCGTCTTGAGGATGCCGAGTGGGACGCGGAGGACGCCCGCCACGAACTGCACCGCGATCACCGACAGCACGGTGAGCACCGACGGTTGCGGGATCGGGCCCGTGAAGGGATTGTCGAGCTTTCCGTCGGCGAGGTCGGCGATCATCGCGGTGACGACGGCAACCGCGGGCTTGGCCGTCCAGTCGGTGCGGAACAGGCCGAAGTTGTCCTCCGCGTCCCAGCTTCCGGTGTTCGAATCCCGGGCGCTGTAGATGAATATCGGACCTGCGCCGTCCATCGTCTGCCACCTGGTGATCAGGTCGGCGATGTAGGCAGCCTGCTGGGCCTCCGACAGCTGACCCGTCGGCAGGCCGTATTCGGTGGCCCAGATTTTGAGGTCGCCGTCGCCGTTGGCGACCATCAGCGCGTAGATGGCCGTCATCTGGTTGATGGGCGAGTCGGTGACGTCGCCGCCCTCCGAGAAGGCGGTCCAGTAGTGATACGGGTGATAGGAGAGGGCGTCGAAGCTGTCCTTCGCGCCCGCGGCATACATGCGCTGCACAAACGTGACGGGACTCAGGGTGCCGAGACCGGTGGGCACCGCCCCGAGTACGCCGGCGATCACCACCGCGTCCGGGTCGGCCGCCTTGATGGCGGGGTAAGCCGCCTTGAGCATCGCCGTGTAGGCCTCGGGGTCGACCGGGTTGTAGAAGGCGAAACCGTTGGGCTCGTTCCAGATCTCATACGCGGAGACCCCGCCCTGGTACCGGGTGGCGAGGGTGCCGGCGAAGGTCGCGTAGACATCCGGGTCGACGTGGCCGTTGATCGGGAACCCCGCCCACGACGGTGTTCCCGACACCACCATGACGATGTTCATGTCGCGCTCCTGCGCGGCGTCGACAATCGTGTCGAGCTTCTCCCAGTCGTAGGAGTCGGGCCCGTCGGGTTGGATGTAGATCCACGGTGCGCCGATCCGAATGTCCTTGACACCCATCGCTTGCAGCTCGTCGAGGGTGCGTGCGATCTCGGCATCACTCAGGAGATACAGGTTGGAATCGGCGACCCCGAGCGTCGTCGGCGACTGATCGATGGATGCGACGAGGACGACGGGAATCGAGTAGGGCGCCGTGGTCACCGTCGTGTACTCGACGCGGTCGGCGAAGGTCATACTGCCGGCGGCCACCATGGCGGCGATCGCGCACGCGGCAATCGCGACTCTGGCCAGTCTGTGGTTCGACGGGGGACCTGTCTGTGAACGGTGAAGCGGGTCAAGCATTCTCGACTCGGCCATGACGCATCCCGACGTTGGGCCCCCGAACCAGAACAACGGTTATCCGCCGCTCGATCGCGATGTTATCCCGACGACGGTTGGCGCAGCATCGGTACGAGGAATTGTCGTGCGAGCGAGACCAATTGCGCGTCGTCGTCGATCGCGACGATGCGGCTTGGCACGGTGAGGAACGACGCCGAGATCCGGACCATCATCTCGGCGACCAGATCGACGTCGAGGTCGGCGGCCACGTTGCCTGCGCTCTGTTCACGTCTCAGCTGACCGGCGACGAACTGCCCGACCGTGGCGAGGAGTTGCCCGTTGTCGCCGATCATCGATTCGATGAGCAACGCGGGTTCGGCGTCGGACAGGCCGCCGATCAGGGGGTTGTGCGAGATCGCTCGCAACGACGCGACGAAACCGAGTACGACGCGGTCCTCGACCGTCGACGCGTTGTGGATGTTGGTGCGGAACTGGTCGAAGTATCGACGGAACTCGCGAAGCACCACATGTTCGACGAGGGCGTCCTTGGTCTCGAACTTCCGGTAGAGCGTGACGCGGGTGACTCCGGCTCGTTGAGCGACCTTCTCCATCGGTGTGCGCTGAATCCCGGTGCGGCAGAACAGGTCGAATGCCGCGTCGAGGAGACGCTCGGAGGTGGGGTCGGGCGCTTCGTCGGCGGCGGTGTCGAGTGCGCGGAGATATGCGCGCTCGAGCAGGGATTGTTCCGGGCGCGATCGGGAGGGCGTCGACTCGGGTTCGATCGGCGCTGCGCGCACGGGGCCTCCTGGATGAACGATCGTTCGACCTGATTCTACTGTTTCGAGTTCTGACAATCTGCTGTGTCCTGGCTCACTCGGTGATAGAAATGTTACAAGGTGACAATCACTGTCACATTGCCACATGAAGGACGGGGAAAATGGACAATCTCAGCAGAAGGCAGGTCTTACGGACCGGAGGTGCCGTCGGAGCGCTGGGGGCCGTGGCAGTCGCCGCGCAGGGGACACCCTGGACGTGGTCGCCGGCCGGCTCGGTGCCCGGCCGCGGCAACGGCGCCGACCCGCGAACGGTGTGGGACGACGAGGCCGATCCCGTGGTCGCGAACCTGCTCGACCGCGGCCAGGTTCCCAAGGTCAATCAGCTGCTCCGCAGTTGGACCAAGAACGGCCAGCCGCTTCCGGCCGGACTTCCGCGTGAACTGCGTGACTTCATGGAGCACGCCCGGCAACTGCCGTCGTGGGCCGACCGGAGTCAGCTCGAGACAGCAGTCCGGTTCAACCAGAAACGCGGCACCTACCTGGGCGTTCTCTATGGTTTCGCCAGCGGCATGATGAGCACGATGATCCCGCGCGAAGCCAAGGCCGTGTACTACTCGCGTGGCGGCGCCGACATGAAGGACCGCATCACCAAGACCGCGAAACTCGGCTACGACATCGGGTCCCTCAACGCCTATCGGCCCGACGGTGAGATGGTTGTGACCTGCGTCAAGACCCGTCTGGCCCATGCCGCGGTCCGTCACATGCTCCCGCAGTCGGCGTGGTGGAGGAATGTCGCGACGGAGAAGGTGCCGATCAGTCAGGCCGACATCATGGTCACCTGGCACAGTCTGCCGACGACCGTGATGCGCAATCTGGAGAAGTGGCGCGTCCCGATTGCGAAGGACGAGTCGAGGGGATTCCTGCACTCCTGGCAGATCACTGCCCACATGCTGGGCGTTCAGGATCAGTACATCCCGGCGTCATGGGATCAGGCCGATGCGCAGGCGAGCCAGGTGCTGGACCCGATCCTGCACTGGACGCCCGAGGGGCAGAAGCTCGCCGACATCCTGCTGGACCTTGGCATGAACCTCGACCTGACCCTGCTGTCGCGTGGTGTGCTCGGTGCGCTCACCCGATTCATGCTGGGAGACAAGTTCGCCGACTCGCTGCACATCCCGCGGGAACCGGTCTGGACGCCGCTGCTCGAAACCGCGTGGGGTCCTTACGTGCTGGTCCGCGAGGGCATCTTGAACGTCGGCATGCCCAAGGAGGCGTACTGGATGATCGACGAGTTCCTGCGTCAGTTCGTGCTGTTCTACATGTCCGAACTGCGGATGCCGATCAACATCGAGATCCCGGTTCTGAACAACCCGCACTACCGCTAAGCCGGGACGCTCTCGTCGGCGACGGTCGGTTCCTCATCCCGGCCGTCGCGACGGGTCGCTCGGATGCGCGCCGTGATGCGGCGGAGCCAGTCCAACGACAGCGGGACACGCGGCCGCGCGACCAGCCACTTGCTGAACGGCAGACGCAGGATGAGCTCGACGGACGCCAACGACAGCACCAGCACCGTGCTCACCAGGATGATCGCGCGGCTGGCCAGCGAATTCGGGAAGCCGTCGGCGAACAGGAAGTCGAAGAATCCGATCCGGGCCAAGATGTCCAGGATCAGTGGGTGGATGACGAAGACGCCGAAGGCACGCAGGGTCGCCCACGTCACGAAGGCCGCGGAGAGAAGACCTCGGCCGGCCGAGATGCGGTCGTTCCACATCAGCGCGATCAGCCACAACAGCGCGAACCCGCCGAGATACCAGGGGAGCGACGCAAGATTCCACGGGGTGCTGGCCTGGGCCGGGAAGACGCCAGGCGTCGTCGACATCAAGTACATCGCGACGCTGAACGACAAGCACAATCCGGCCGCGACCATCACGCCGACCGCGTGCTCGCGCATCCAAGCGTCGACCTCGGTGCGATGATGAGCGGCCAGCATGCCGATCGCGATGAACAGCGCGTACATCGGCAGCAGTTTCCAGCCGTGGTCGTAGACGAAGGTCCATGCCGGCCCGCCCGGACGCGGCAGGTACTGGTAGACGACGAAGTACGTTGCCTGGATGGCTGCCGCGACTCCGAGAATCCACCACGGATGCGATCCCACCTTGCGGTGCATCCATGCGAGTGCGGGGAAGAAGAGGTAGATCTGCATCGAGATGAGCAGGAAGTACAGCTGGTACTTGCCCTCGCCGATCAGACTGTGCTGCGCCAGCGACGTGAAGAACTCGCCCGCGGGCGGGAACGGGTTGTCGCGGATGATGATGTGGTCGGTGACGCTGTAGAGGACCGTCCAGATCAGGTAGGGCGCGACGACCAGCCCGAAGCGTTTGCGCCAGAAGGTCAGTGGCGACATCGTCTTGCCGCGCATGCTGAGCACCAGCACGTAGAGCGTCACGGCGACGAACCCGTATCGGGTGAGGTGCAGCAGGGTGCCGACCAGACCCGCATTGCGGATGACGTCGGTGGTGGCGATCGCGTTGACACTGTGCGTCACGACCACGAGGGTGAACAGCACCGCACGCACGAAGTCGGCGGTCAGAGCTCTGGGCTGACGCGGCGCTCCGGGCGCGGCGGTGGGCGACGTTTCGATCGATCGGCTTTCTCGGATTCCCTGCCGCTGCGAGTCACTGGCCTTTCGCAACAGAGCATCCTCCTGAAAATTGTCACCTAACTGCAACGCAGAAGTTTACGGAGCGTTCCTGGCAATAACCTCAACGAGAGCGCAATCGGTGACATGCATCACAAGGCCGGAGGCGATATTCCCGGACGCGATTGGATCGGCGAATCGCTGCCGTGAATGTTGTGCAGGTCGCCGGTCATCGTGGCGGTTTCCGAAAACCCAGACTTCGAAACCCCAGAGTGGTGTATCCGGGTGACCGTTTGGCCAACGACGCGGCGAGAACTCCGGTCTCCACATCGTGTTAGTCGTGCACCTCGGCCGTCTGCTTGCCGGGATACGCGCGCAGCACGCGGCCCGCATATTGCACCAGGCGGCCCTTGAACGCGATGGGTGCGGCAAGGAACAACGTGTCGAGCGCAGGGCAGTCGAATCCCTCGCCGACAAACGGCCGGTGGCGACGACCAAAAAGTGGTGTGGCCTCGACGACGGCGTCGACCAGGCGGCGGCGCGCCGAGACCTGCTTGATGGCAGTTTCTGGTCAGATGCCCGCCAGATCCAGTCGCTCGATGAGGGTGACCTTGCGGGAGTGCGCCTTTCGCAGGGCACTGCACTGCTCGGTGAACCTCGCCTGGCTATCACCGCGCTCGGCGACGGTGCGCAGGTCGGTGAGCAGCGCGACAGCCGCGTCGTAGTGGTCCGGCTTGCGCGCGGAAATCAGCGAATCGACCTGTGACCACGCGACATCCTGGGACGACGCCAGCTGTTCGATCTTTCGCTCGTAGGCGGCGGCACGTTCCTGCTCGCGTCGTGCGTCGTTCTCCGCGCGACGTAGGGCCGCCTGCGTGTCCAGGTCGGTGCGGAGTTGAGCCGCGTCGGTGATGAGGGCTGCTGCTGTTGGGGATGCTGTAGCGGGTTGTCCGGTTGTTGTGGCGTCGACGAAGCGCCGCGATAGTTCCACCTGCACCCGCATCGGGTCGCCGGATGCGACGCGAAGGAGCAGGTCGTCCTTCTCGCCGCTCGGGAGCGAGGAGATCCACGCGGCGAGAGCCTCGGTGTCGGAGCGGGTTTCGAGCTCCGGCGAGGATTCGGCGGCGATGGCCAGCAGGTCGTCATCGACACCGAGGAATTCGGCGAGTGCATCCTGCGCCGGGGTGAGGTCGGCCAGACCCGGCGGAATGGGCGGCGCCGGGTCCTCGTGGTCGACGTCGTCGATGTGCTGGAGATCAGGCGTGCCCAGTGTTCCGAGCCACGCCAGGTAGAGGGGTCGCAAATCGCCGGCGGCCAGTTCGGCACGGACACCGATCATGGTCGACAGCAACACATCTGCGTTGTAGAGATCGCCGTAATCGTCCTCGCCGTCGCCTTCGTGAAAGAAGTCGAGCACCGTCGAGTCGTCGGTAGACCACGCGGTGGCCGGTTCCCCGGTGCAGTAGGTCGTCGCGACATCGATGTCGAGGACTTCGCGGGGGAGACGGAGCATCAGGCGGCGGGAGCCCCAATTGCTGAGGTACAGATGCGCGTCGTAGAAGTGCTCCATCAATTGATCAGGCGAGCCCCGGAAGTCACCCCACTCGTACTCGTTGACGAAACCCGTTGCGCTGATGCGTGCCCGGGTCGACAGCGAGCGCATCTGAGCCTGCTCGGCAGATGTGAGCGGCCGGTCGATGGCCATGAATTCGTAGTACTGATACTCACTCATGTTTCCCCGTTTTCCATATCCGGTGTGACATGACGCGACGGTAGCGGTCACCTCCGACAAGATGAGCTCGAGCGGTCGGCGCGTAAGCGGCGCTGACCGCCGATCCCACCGACCGGCGCGTGACGTAGACTCTGGACCGTCCGATTCGCTGCTGAGGTGGCCGATCGGGCCGCGACTGCCGTGAACGCGGGCCGGAAACTCGCAGACCTGCGATTTCCTCCACGAGGTCACCCAGTCCCGCTCTCGTAGCTCAGGGGATAGAGCACGGCTCTCCTAAAGCCGGTGTCGCAGGTTCGAATCCTGCCGGGAGCACTCGACGTGGCCGCCCGTCGGGTGGAGTCCCGGACATCGGTCAGCGAGGCCTACGGTTACAGTCCCGCAGCGAAACTGCGTGCACGCTCGAAGTCGGCCGCCGAGGGATGTTCTCTGCTGACGCCTCCTACCAGCTTGAACGGTCCCCAGGTGTCGACGCCTCGGCACACGAAGGTCCCCACGACGCGGAAGCCGCGGCGCTCGAGTTGTCGTGCCAGCCTCTTCGTATACCGCGCGAACGGCGGTTCCGGCAGCCCGCTGGACGCGAAGATGAATGCCGCGCGGCCGGCCATGTGGGGAAGCGTGGCTATGCAGTCCAGCAGCCGCTCGTCGAACCCCAAAGAGTAGATGCCTGAACCGAATCCGATGAGATCGGCATCGGCCAGGAGGTCCGCGGTGGCCTGCGCAGGTGACACGACGCGCGCGTCGAGTCCGGCACTCAGCGTGTCGGCAATGCGGCGGGTATTGCCGTGCGGGGATCGCGAGGACGTCACGATGATGGTCGTCATTGCACCTCAATCTGTCATGGTCGATTGCCACTGTCAGACATAGGACACCGGCGCGGGATCGGATGTGACATCGCTGCTGCAAACCGGGTCCTGCCGGCAGTCGGCGATCACTTGTTACCGTAAGTTCCGTGACTCAGCAGACAGTGCTCGTGACCGGCGCGACCAGCGGTATCGGAGCCGAGGTGGCGCGACAGTTCGTCGAGAAAGGCCTCACGGTCTTCGGCACCACCCGCAATCCGGACACGGTCGCCGAGCCCATCCCGGGTGTCACCTATGTGCGGCTCGACAACGCCGACTACAGCACCGCTCAGACCTGCGTCGACGAGGTCGGGGACATCGACATCCTGATCAACAACGCCGGCGAGTCGCAGGCGGGTGCGCTCGAGGACACCCCGATGTCGGCCGTCGAAGATCTGTTCCGGGTCAACGTCTTCGGGCCGGTCGCGCTGACCAAGGCGGTTCTGCCGGGGATGCGGGAGCGTCGTCGTGGCACCGTGGTGATGGTCGGGTCGATGCTGTCGAGTTTCCCGGTTGCCTTCCGCTCCAACTACGCGGCCACCAAGTCGGCACTCAAAGCGTTCGCATTTGCATCGCGACGTGAGTTGGCGCCGTACGGGATTCGGATGATCAGCGTCGAACCGGGCACCATCGCCACCGGCATCGGCGACCGCCGGAGCATCTACATCGGCGACGATTCACCATTCAAGGCCGAGTACGAAACCCTCGCTGCCGCCACCCGGCACAACGAAGACGAGGGCATCGACGCCGCGTCGATGGCCGCACAGATCGTCGACGCCGCGCTCGCCGACCATCCGAAACCGTTCTACGCGAGAGGAAATCAGGCCGGCGTCGTGTTCTTGCTCCGCCGCCTGCTGCCGCGACAGTTCATCCTCGACATGACCGCGCGCAAGCACGGACTGCCCAAAGTCAAGGTCTGAACGTGCGAATCACGTTGCGGGTCATCGGGATAGGGCCCGGCGGTCCGCGGCAGATCACCCTGCAGGCGATCGACGCGATGGCCGACGTCGACGTATTCGTCATGCTCGACAAGGGCTCTGCCAAAGGTGGCCTGCTTCAAGTCCGACGCGACATCCTCGATCAACACGCCCCCGGCCGGACGGTGCTCGAACTCGCCGATCCACCGCGAGACCGGCATCCCGCCGATTACGACGCCGAGGTACGGCGCTGGCACGAGGCCCGAGCGGCGCTCATCGAAACGGCGTTGCGAGCCGAACTCACCGACGGCGGCGTGGCAGCCTTCCTGGTCTGGGGCGACCCCGCCCTCTACGACAGCACGCTGCGCATCGTCGACGACCTGTCCCGGCGCCCGGGACTCGACCTCGACGTCGAGGTGATCCCCGGCGTGACGAGCGCCAGCGCACTCACTGCCGCACACGGCATCCTCGCCAACCGCGTCGGCGAACCCATCCACATCACCACCGGTCGCCGTCTCGCCGACACCCCACCGGGTGCCGACACCAACCAGATCGTCATGGTCGACGGCGACTTGTCGTTCCGCCAGACCGCCGACCCCGACGACCACATCTGGTGGGGCGCCTACCTCGGCACCGACGACGAGATCCTCATCAGCGGCAAGGTCGGGGAGGTGTCCGACGAGATCGTCGCGGTCCGCGCGCAGGCCCGCGAACGTATCGGCTGGATCATGGACATCTACTTGCTGCGAAAGCCCTGATCCGAAGAGCGCTGCGTTCGGCCTCCTGAACTGCGGAAACCTGTACCTGGGAACCCAGTCAAATGCACAGTGCACGTGGTAGGGCTGGGGCGTACAGACATCCGACGGGGTTGGCGGCGTGTTCCTGTGGTCTCACCGGAACGCCCCGCGCTTCCACGATCGCCGACGACGTCGGCGGGTGAGGCCTTAGATCCTTGATCGAGCCAGGGCCCTTGACGCCATGACCGAGATCGGGCCCCTCAGCACCGAGCTCCGGGACATCCCGGAGGACTACCCTCACAGGCCCGATCTCAGTCATCGGCCAGATCATCGACGACCACGGGGTGCGGAAAGTGCTTGTCTCACCGCGGGCTTCGAGGCTCGTCGCCAGGGCTCCTCGCACCTCAGCCATCGGGAGGGGCGTCGAGGCTCGCACCTCAGCCATCGGGACTCACCCGACGAATCGGGACCGCACCTCTACCAGATCTGGCCCAACGCGACCAGCATGTCGTCGGCGATCTCGGTCCGGCAGATGACGAAGTCGGGCATGTACGGGTGCGGGTTGTTGTAGACGATCTGCGACCCGTCGAGCCGACTGCAGTGCAGCCCCGCGGCCAGCGCGACCCCGACCGGTGCGGCGTTGTCCCACTCGTACTGACCGCCGGCGTGGACGTAGGCGTCGGCGTCGCCGCGCACCACGGCCATCGCCTTGGCGCCGGCGGATCCGATCGGCACCATCTGCAGGTGCAGACGGCTCGAGACCCAACTGGTCTCGTACGAGCCACCCCAACGGGACGTGGCGAGCCGACGGGTGAGCGGCCCCGACGTGGTCTCGACGGTGTCGGTGCGAAACACCTCGCCGGTGGCGGGCAGCGACACCGCGGCCGCGGTCACCACGCCACCCTCGGTGAGTGCGACGTGCACGGCCCAGTCGGCCGTTCCGCTCGCGAATTCCCTTGTGCCGTCGAGTGGATCGATGATCCATACCCGGTCGGCCGTGGCTCGGTCGCCGACGTCGTCGGCCTCCTCGGACAGCACCGCGTCGTGCGGCCGGTGTCGGGCCAGGATGGTCGCGATCCACGCCTGCGCCATCCGGTCTCCCACGTCGCCGAGCAGCCGACCACCCATCAGGTCGCCGTGTCGGACACCGAGGAGGATCTGCCCGGCGCCCTCCGCGATCCGCGCGGCCAGGTCGGCGTCGGAAAGACGGGAGTTCATCCCCCAACTAGAGCACACTGGGCTTATGCCAGAGCTTCCCGAGGTGGCCGCGATCGCCGACTACGTCGACGGCCGCGCAGCCGGCCTGCCGATACGTCGCGTCGATGTCGCGTCGCTCTCGGTACTCAAGACCGCCGACCCGCCCTACACCGCACTCGTGGGCCGCATCGTCGAATCGGTGAGCAGGGTGGGGAAGTACCTGGTGATCCGCACCATCCCCGGGCAAGAGAACGACCCCGAGCCGACGATCCTGCTGGTCATCCACCTCTCGCGGGCCGGCTGGTTGCGGTGGAGTGAGGATCTGTCACCCAAACCGCTGAGGCCCGGCGGCAAGTCGCCGATCGCGCTGCGGGTCCACGCGGGGATGCCTTCCGGCGCCGGGAGCGGAGCGAGCGGGCCGAGTGCAGGTGGCGAGGGTTTCGACGTGACCGAGGCCGGGACTCAGAAGCGCCTGGCGGTCTGGATCGTTCGCGACCTCGCCGACATCGACCGGGTGGCCACCCTCGGACCCGACGTCCTCTCGCTCACCGTCGACGACCTCGCCGCGATCCTCGCCGGGACATCGGGGCGGATCAAGAACGTGCTCACCGACCAGCGCACGATCGCCGGTGTCGGCAACGCGTACTCCGACGAGATCCTGCACACCGCCAAGTTGTCGCCGTTCGCGTCGGCGAAGTCGTTGTCGCCGGCGCAGGTCGCGACCCTGCACGACGCGATCCGACAGGTGCTCACCGACGCCACGAGCCGCCTCGAAGGGCAGGAGGTGGCGCGCCTGAAGTCGGAGAAGCGGACCGGTCTGCGCGTGCATGCCCGCACCGGACTGCCCTGCCCGGTGTGCGGTGACACCATCCGCGAGGTGTCCTTCGCCGACCGCTCGTTCCAGTACTGCCCCACCTGTCAGACCGGCGGCAAGGTCCTCGCCGACCGACGGATGTCGCGACTGTTGAAGTAGCCATGCACGCACTTGTGGTCGACGACGATCTCGGGGTGGCCGAGACCGTGCGACGAGCCCTGGCCAGCGACGGATGGGCGGTGACCACCGCGCACGACGGGGTCGACGGTCTGTGGCGCGCCACCGAGGGGCGCTTCGACGTGATCGTGCTCGACATCATGCTGCCCGGCCACAACGGGTACGTGGTGCTCCGCGAACTGAGGGCACGCGGGATCTGGACGCCGGTGCTCATGCTGACCGCCAAAGACGGCGAGTACGACCAGGCCGAGGCGCTCGACGTCGGTGCCGACGATTATCTGGTGAAACCGTTCTCGGTGGTCGTGCTCAAGGCCCACCTGCGAGCGCTGCTGCGCCGCGGCGTGCGGGAACGGCCGGCGCAGCTCGTCGCAGGCGAACTCGTCGTCGACCCTGCCGAGCACAGCGTCCGACGCGGGGACCGTCAGATCGATGTGACCCCACGCGAATTCGCGGTCCTCGAGTTCCTCATCCGCAACGTCGACACGGTCGTCTCCAAAAGCGAGATCCTGCAGGCGGTCTGGGACGAGAACTTCGATGGTGACGCCAACATCGTCGAGGTGTACATCGGCTACTTGCGCAAACGGATCGACGCGCCGTTCGGTGTGCGGTCCATCGAAACCGTTCGCGGGGCAGGCTATCGGCTGCGTGCCGTCTGATCCTCGGGTACCTCGTGGTCGGCGTGCGCGGCGGTACTCGCCACCGGCAACGAAATCACCATGGTGGCACCGTGTTCCAGGTCCGGATGCGGATCTTCGACACTGACCTGGCCGCCGTGGGCCCGCACGATCTCCCGCGTGATGGACAACCCGAGTCCCGAGCCCGCGGTGTTGCGCCGGTCGGCGCCGACGCGGGTGAACCTGTCGAACACCAGATTTCGGGATTCCGATGAGATGCCGGGCCCGTCGTCGGACACCGCGATCCGGGCGCGTCCGGCCGCGCTGTCCAGCGACATGTCCAAGCGGACGGTCGACGACGCGTACCGCGCGGCGTTGTCGGTGAGGTTGCGCAAGGCGCGCGCCAGTTTGTCCGGATCGCCGGACACCCGGATCGCGACCACGCTGGTCTCCACCGCGACCATGCCGAGGGAGCGCAGACGTCGTGCTTCGGCGACGACGATATCGTCGAGATCCACATCGGTGGTCCGCAGTGGCAGGCCGTTCTCGTCGGCGCGGGCGAGCAGGAGCAGGTCGTCGACCATGTGCTGGACCCGGCGTGCCTCCGGCAGCAGGATCGTGCGAACCGTGTCGGTGTCGACCGGCGTGGCGGTGCAATCGGCCAGATCGAGCAGCCCGACGATGGTGGTCAACGGGCTGCGCAACTCATGCGAGGCGTCCCCGACGAACCGCAGGTGGGCGTCGTGGCTGCGTTCGAGGCGCTCGAGCATCGCATTCATGGTGGTGGCCAGTCGGGTCACCTCGTCGTCGGTCGCCGGGACCGGCACCCGGCGGGACAGGTCCGACGTGGTGATCGAGTTGACCTCGGAGGTGATCCGGCCGACCGGACGCAGTGCCCGCCCGACGAAGTAATAGATCGCGAATCCGGCGATCAGCACCAGGAACGGCATCTCCACAGCGAGCAGGATCGCGGTGTTGGTCAGGCTCTGCCGGTACGGTTCGGCAGACACTGCGGCGATCACGCGGTACTCCTCGGTGCCGTGCCGCACGGTCGCGACCGTCCCGCAGAACACGTCGTCGCTGTCCGGGAGCAAGCGGCCCTCGACCTGGGTGGATTCTCCGGGAGCCGGGTGGGTGGAGGTGAGCGGTGCGTCGGGAGCCGACGGCGACGACGCGACCACTCGCCCCTGCGCGTCGACGATTTGAATGACATCGGCGCCGGTGCCCTCGACCAGCTCGTCGGGTGGTACACCGGCCACGCCGTGGTCGGCGATGAGGTTGGCGATCTCATAGGTGTGATAGCTCGTCGTGTCGTACATGGCCCGGTTGTCGGCGCGGCCGAGCATGAACAGCATCACGGCTGCACCGATCGCGAGAGCGATTGCGACAAGCAGGGTTCCGACGATGGTGGAGCGCAGACGCACGCCCTGGTTGCGCTTGAACAGGACTCGCCCGATGGCGCGTCTACCGCGACATGGTTCCATCGTCGACTCCTCGTCGTCACCCGCGTTCCAGGGTAGGTCCGCCGCCCGTCCAGGGGAACCGTCGCCGAGGCCGTCGGTTTCAGCGGGCCTTCAGGTTCGTTGTCGCATGGTTGGCTCATGACCGCGAGTGACCCGGAGATCGGGGAGGTCGCGTCGGCGTCGGGGGCGACGCGCACCGTAGCCGATTGCCTCATCGATTACGTTCGTACACTGGGAGTTTCGACGGTGTTCGGCGTGCACGGCGCCAACATCGAGCATGTCTTCGACGCCGCCACGCGGTCGGTCGGTGTCACTCCGGTGGTCGCCAAACACGAGTTCGCGGCCGGCGCCATGGCCGACGGGTCCGCGCGGTGTTCCGGTGGATACGGCGTGGTGGTCACCACCTCCGGAGGCGGCGCGATGAACGTCGTCCCCGCGCTCGCGGAGGCCTACGACAGCCGCGTGCCGATCCTCGCGATCATCGGGACACCGCCAACCCCGCTTGTCGGAGCAGGCGGCTTTCAGGACATGTGCACACCGCCGGACACCATCGATCTCGTGGCCGTGATGTCGGGCGTGGTCGGGGCGTGCGCCGTGGTGTCCGACCCGTCGAGGCTCGACGACGCGTTGAGAAGGGCTTGTGCCGCGCTCGCCGACGGTTATCCGGCGGCGCTGCTCGTCCCGCGTGACGTGCAGGCCGCGCCGGCCGCGGTGGTGCTCGACGGCCCGGTGCCGGTGGCGGCCGACGCTGCGCTGCACGATCGCATCGGTGCGCTGGCCCGGCGGCTGGCAACGCAGATCCGCGACGGCCAGACGGTGTGCGTGTGGGCGGGGGAGGAGGCGTCCTACCTGCAGATCGCCGACGAGATCGATTCGATTGCCGCATCTCTGGGCTCCCCGATCGTGGTGTCGCCGGGTGGCCGCGATGCGATTACCGACCCGGATCGGTGTGCGGGCGTCACCGGTGTGATGGGTCATCCGTCGGCTCACCGGGCGCTCGCCGAGGCCGACCTCATCCTGGCGATCGGGACCCGGATGTCGGTGACCGACCGGGCGGGCCTCGACCCCGTGCTGGCGTCGCGGTCGCTGATCCACCTCGGTCGGCATCGTCCGCGGTGCCCGGTCGTCTCGGCCAACCCGTCCGCCGAGATCATCGAGTGCGTGGATCTTCGGGAGACGATCGGTTGGCTGGCAAAGGATTTGCGTGGCCACACCACGCCCGCTTCGATCGCCGTGACCATCGAGAATCTGGCCTGCCCCACGCCGGAGTCGCCGAAGGGGCTGCCGACTCGAGCGGTCATCGAAACCATCGGGGCGGCACTGGGATCGGATTCCTCTGTATTCGCCGACGCCGGCAACACCGGAGCCGCCGCGGTGCATCATCTGCCATTCGGGGGCGGACGCTTCGTCGTCGCGCTCGGTATGGGCGGTATGGGGTATGCGATCGCGGCCGGCGTGGGCCAGGCGATCGCGAGCACGCACACGCGGCAGCCCGGCCGTACGGTCGTGATCGCCGGCGACGGTGCATTCCTGATGCACGGCATGGAGATTCACACCGCCGTCGAATACGACGCACCGCTGACCCTGGTGTTGCTCAACAACGACGCGCACGGCATGTGTGTCACCCGGGAGCAGCAGTTCTTTCCGACCACTCCGAGTGTGAACCGGTTCCGCCACACGGACTTCGGAGCGGGCCTGGCCGCGCTGTTCCCGGGTCTCGACGTTCGGGCGCCGGCCGACATCCCATCGCTCGCCGAGGCGTGCCGCGAACTGATGGCTGCCCCGGGTCCCAACTGCATCGTCGTCGACATCGATGCCGACGAAGTTCCCCCGTTCGCCCCCTTCCTGACGAGAGGTTGACCATGACCATTGCGCTGCCCGCACTTTCGGATATCGGTGACTCCGCGGCATCGTTGCCGGGACTCACCCGTATCGAGACACACCCCCGCCCGGTTGCCACGCCGATCATCGTGGACATGCTGCGCTCGGTATATCCGCACGACAAGATCTTCGGCGACTTCTGCACCGTCCAGGGCTATGTCGATGCACCGCCGCGCGAACTGTACGAGTGGCTCGCCGACACCCGTTCCCTGGAGGAGTGGACCTACAGCCTGCGAGGTTTCACCGAAACCGAGGAACCCGGGCTGTGGCTCGCCTACGACCGGCTCGGTGAACACACCGAGATCTACACGCGCACCGTGGCGGACCCGCACGCGATGACCGTCGACTACCACTGTGCGTGGGATCAGGGCAGGCATCTGTGGATGGTCTATCTGATGCGGGTGGTCGACGCGCAGGTGGTGCTCGACAAGCCCGGATCGGTGGTGCTGTGGACCAACTGCCGTCATCCGTTCTACGACGAGAATCCCTACCCGGAGACCGCTCCGCCGAAACGACCGGTCTGGGTGGGCGACTTCTGGGACATGTTCTCCGCCGGCCATCAACTAGAACTCGACAATCTGAAGGCGATCGCCGAATTCCGCCACCACAACAACCTGCCGCTGACTCCGGATTGGATGAGCCGATGATCACCGACCCCACCGTCACTCTCCTCGACGTCGCCGGCTACCTGCCCGAAAAACGAATTCCGGCTGCCTATTTCGAGCAGTTCGCCGAGGACGACCAGCTGGCAGGGAACGCGATGTTCCGGGTTCCGGCCTACCGGCACCACGCGGCCGAAGGGGAGACCTCGGCAGACATGATGATGGCGGCGGCCCACACGCTCACGGCGCGGCACGGCGACGATTGGTTCGACGATGTCGATGTGGTGCTCACCCACAGTCAATTGCCCGAGGTGCCGGTGCGTGGCTGCGGCGGCGAACTGGCGCACCGGTTGGGGCTGCGGCCGCGCACGGTGCTCGACGTGCACAACGGCGGATGTGCGGCCTTCGTGCACATGATCGAGATCGCCGACGCGCTGCTGCGTGCGGGCGGTGGTGGCAAAGCCATTGTCGCGCTTGCGCAGAACAGCGCGTCGCAGGTGTTCACCCAGGAGCAGGTGCGCGGCAAGGCGCAGGCACCGATCCCCGGCGACGGCGCGGCGATGGCGGTGGTCGCGTCGAATGTGGCTGGGGGAAGTCCGGTCCTGGGTGTGCGCTGCCATTCCTTCGGTCAGTACTCGGGTGACATGACCGCGGTGGCCGAACCCGATCGCAAGTACTGGGAAGCCGGCCCCGGCCAGATTCACATCGGCTTCACCGACGCCAAGATCACCAAGGTGCTGGCTCGCGGAAATCGAATGGTTCCCGAGGTCGCGATCGAGGTGGCCGACGAGATCGGTGTCGCCCCCGCAGATCTGGACTGGCTCATCACCAATCAGCCGAACCGCATCTTCTTGCGGAATTGGCGTGAGGCACTGGAACTTCCGGAGTCCAAGCATCCCGACACCTTCGACGAGTGCGGAAACCTGTTCGGCGTCGGAATTCCGGTGACCCTCGACGCCGCGGTGTCCGACGGGCGGATCGGTGTCGGCGATGTCGTGATGACGGCCGCGTTCGCGCACGCCGGCGATTTCGCGGGAGCCGCGGCCTTCCGGTGGGGTGGACGATGACGCTGGCCGTCGTACCCCCGATACCTGCCGAGGTCGGCGGCGGTCCATATCGGTTGCACCTCAACGAATCCCCCTACGGACCGCTGCCTGCGGTGGCACGGGTGCTGGCCGGCACGATCGCGGAGGTGAACCGCTATCCGGAATTCCTGCCGGACCGTCTGCGTGAGGTGATCGCCGGGTACCTCGGGATCGAACACGGACGGGTGACCGTCGGAGCGGGTGCGACCGGATTGGCATACACCATCCTGCAGGAATCGTGGTGGCGCGCGCGGCGACGTGGAGTGGCCGAACCCGCTGTGGTGACCCCGATCCCGACCTTTGACGGCTATCCGATCCTGGCTCGGATGGTCGGGATGGGTGTGGTTCCGGTGGAACTCGATGACCATGGCGGGATGGATCTGGCCGCGCTCTCGTCGGCCATCGATCACGACACTGCCGTCGTCGTGCTGTGCTCGCCGCACAATCCGACCGGTGCAGTGGTCCCCGAGGCCGACCTCGTCGAGTTTCTGCGCAGCGTGCCGCCGAACGTGACGGTCCTGTTCGATGAGGCCTACCTGGAGTTCTGCGACGACCCGCCGGACATGGTGGCGTTGACCCGGCGGTTCGAATCGCTGGTGTGCGTGCGGACCTTCTCGAAGGCGCACGGGCTGGCGGCCCTGCGAGTGGGATACGCGTTCGCTGCCGCTGAGTTCGCCGCCGCACTGCGCGCCCGCGAGGTCCCGTTTGCGGTGAATCCGGCTGCTGCAGTGGCAGTTCCCGTTGCTTTGGCCGCCCAGGCCGATCTCGAACAACGGGTCCGTGCCATGCGAGTCGAACGTCGGCGCCTGTCCGACAAGCTGGCATCGATCGGCGCGCCCCCGCTGCCGGGTCAGGGAAACTTTGTCTTCCTCCCCGGAGATGA
This sequence comes from Gordonia sp. NPDC003585, assembly GCF_040610755.1. Taxonomy (NCBI): domain Bacteria; kingdom Bacillati; phylum Actinomycetota; class Actinomycetes; order Mycobacteriales; family Gordoniaceae; genus Gordonia; species Gordonia sp. NPDC003585. The sequence continues at coordinate 23,961 of NZ_JBEXMX010000020.1, forward strand.
CGGTCTCCAGTTGGGCCGACTCCTGAGTGCGGTCGGCGTGCTGGGCAAACCGTGTGGTCGATTCGGCTATCGACTGACGGTCGGTGATCGTGCCGCCACCGACTACCTGATCGGCGCGCTACGTCTCACCGCACAAACCGCCTGACACTGCGGTCCTGACCGGCCAGTAGGCTTGGCGGTCATGGGGACGAGACAGAGAATCTTGATCACCGGCGCAAGTTCCGGGCTTGGGGAGGGCATGGCGCGCCGCTTCGCCGGGGAGGGCCGGTCGCTGGCGCTCGCGGCTCGGCGTCTGGACCGACTCGAGACGCTTGCCGACGAACTCCGGCCGTCGGCCGCACAGGTGGCGGTGGCACAGCTCGACGTCACCGACACCGATGCGGTTCCGGTGGTGTTCGGGAAACTGCGTGACGAACTCGGCGGACTCGACCGTGTGATCGTCAACGCCGGACTCGGCAAAGGCGCACCGCTGGGTACCGGAAAGGCGCAGGCCAACATCGAGACGCTCCAGACCAACCTGGTCGGTGCGCTCGTCCAGATCGAAGCCGCCCTCGAGATCTTCCGCGAGCAGAACTCCGGTCACTTGGTCCTGATCAGCTCGATGAGCGCCATCCGCGGGCTTCCGAAGGCGCAGGCCGCGTACTCGGCGTCGAAGGCGGGTCTGTCGGCGCTCGGCCAGGGACTGCAGGCCGAGTTCGCCAACTCGCCGATCGAGGTATCGGTACTGCTGCCCGGCTACATCGAAACCGACATCAACCGTGGCGTGAAGACCGCATTGATGGCCGACACCGCCGACGGGGTCGACGCAATGGTCAACGCCATCGAGGCGGAGAAGGGCTGGGCGCCGGTACCGGCGTGGCCGTGGGCGCCGATCGCGTTCGCGCTGAAATACCTACCCGGACCGATTGCGCGTCGGCTCGTCTGACGGGCGCTTCCCGCCTGCACGACCGCCGACGATTTCTGGGTCGCTGACTCGAAGAGTTAGGTGACCAACGCTCTGAACTGCGGAAATAGGGTTGCACCCGGCCCGCAAAATCTAGGGGAGGAGCTTCTTCCCCGGGGTTCTTGGGGCGCATCGGGGTCGCCGCATGAGATTCCGGCGACATTCAGCGAGGACTCGAGTCGAGTTGGAGAACGCGAGTGCTGCAGCACTCGCGTTCTCCAACTCAGCACCGGCTGTCGCCAGTGTCGGCCTCGCTTCGGTGACAGTCCACTCTTCCCACCTCCACGATCGAGACCTCACGCAGCGGGTGGGACAGTTCCGCACCCGAACCAGGCACGGGCTTCGAGCGTGAACGGTCCGTCGGGCAGCCTCGAACGGCAGGCCTCGCGGATCTGCCCGCGGCTGTCGTCGTCCAGTCCGGCCAGATGGGAACCGGCCGGCCCGACCGCGTAGGTGAACGGCATCCAGAAGTCGTCGAAGTCGGTGTACTCGACGCTCGCGTGCAGTTCACCGTCGACGACGTAGTCGAGCCCGATCGTGGCGAGCCGATGCGCGATGTCGCCTCGGCGCACTCCCGCACGCAGACGCTCACCGACGACGTCGGGGTCGAGGTCGCGGGCGGCTGCCCAGAACGTCTCGAGCATGATCATGCCGCCCTCGGTGAGGTCCCACATACAGGCGGCGACTGGTCCTCCCGGCCGGGTGACTCGGGCCATCTCGGCCAGTCCCGCGTCCGGGTCGGTCATGAATCCGACGACGAGGCAGGAGAGTGCCGCGTCGAAGCTGTCGTCCTCCCACGGCAGCGCTTCGGCCACACCCACCCGCACGTCGGCGCCCGGATTCCTGGCACGGCACGCCTCGGCGAATTGAGGTGCCGGGTCGATCGCGGCAACCTGGCGCGGATCGCCGACACGCTCGGCCACGGTGGACGTGAGACCGCCTGGCCCGCAACCGACGTCCAGTACACACAAACCCGCCCGCACGCCGGCCGCGTCGACGAGTGCGGGCGCAAGTGTGCGGGTGTAGCGCCCCATGAAACTGTCGTAACTCTCGGCTGGAGACGTGAACTCCATGGATCAACTCTGACCCCGTCGAGACCGGATCGTCAACCGTGCGGTGGTCTCGACACCACGCCTGGTTTCGAGACGCATCGGACTCGCTATCGCTCGCACGGTGCTCCTCAACCCAGCGGCCTGGCGGCTCGGAGTCGGCTCCGCCGGATCGAGCCGGTACCGAGCGGAGCGAGGCACCGTGTCGAGATCGACCAGCGGTGGGCAGCTCAGCTCGTCGGCGCGGGTGAACCGCTCGGCGCCACGGCGGCGGGGTTGCGCCACACCACCGGCGAGGTCTTGTAGTCGAAGGCGTCTGCGCCGGAGGTGTCGGCCCAGTAGATGACCTGCTGCAGTTTCTGCCCCGGGTCGGCGAGGGCGAGCAGGCACGTCGCATACGACTCGCCGCGCCGCATTCGTTCCGGCTTCGCGGTCGCAGTGCACGACGGCAGACCCGTGGGTGGTGGGACGGTGAGCGCTGCCGCCCGGCCGTCGGGGCTCCCGGCGATCCCGACCACGCCCGGTGCGGCTGACGGCCGATTCGCCAGCGAGGTCACCGTCACGTAGATGAAGTAGGGGACGCCGCCGTTTGTGGCGGTTTCGGGCACACCCTCGGCGGGTGTTATCCCGGTGACCGTGAACAGTGCGAGGGCGCCCGACGTGGCGAAGGCGTCGGCCGGAAGCGTGGCCGTGGCACCGAAATCGAGGCCGGTGCCGGGCGCCGTGCGCGCGGGTACGCCGCGGGACACGGTCACCGATGCCGAGATGGGCACCGACGTAGGTTTGTCGCCGGCTGGGGTGTCGGAGGTTGTCGATGAGCAGGCCCCGACCGCCAACAGCATCGCCACGCTTGCCGCGATCCCGACGCGCCGCACCATCCGATCAATCCTCACGCTGCGTAAGGTTACCGAGGTGACGACCAAGCAGGGGCAAGTCGTGGCGTCGGGCGCGTTCCAGTTGTTCGGCCAGCGCAAGCGTGAACAGGTCAGTGAACTGCTGACGGACGTGTTCGGGCGTGACGATGTGGAGGCGTTGGGCGCGGATTGGCGCGGCATCGTGTACTTCACCGTCGCCGACGACGAGGAGATCTCCGACGACTCGGTGCTCGGATTCGATGCGTCGAGCGGCGATTCGGGAGAACTCGCGACGGTCGAGGAGGTGCTGGCCGCGGTCCGTTCCGGGGAGATCGCCGAGGCCGTCGACGTCGCGAGCTTCGATGCATGGCGTGACGCCACCGGCACTCACACCATCGACATGGGTGCGTGCGTGCCGCCGACGCTGTACGAGTTCCTCGGTGGTGATCCGGCCGAAAGGTCCACCGAGACAGAGGATCTCGTGACGTTCATCGCGGTCGCAGCCGCGCTGATGGGGCGGCTGGAGCAGCTTGGTGTCCAACCCGGCGACGAGATTCCCGACGAGGTGTTCGACGACGAGCGCTGGCGCGACGGCTGAGGCGATCAGTCTGACGCGATCAATCTGCGGTCACCTGGATGGGTGCGATCGCCAGGTGCGGGAGGTCGGGCTGCAGGCGCAGTTCCACCCTGCCGGACCCGGTGGTGACGGTGGTGCCGATGCCGTGAGTGGTGACTGACGGAATGCCGGTGCCGGCGACCCAGCCGCGGAGGGTGCCGCGAGTGCCGCGGGTGAGGTTGCGCCAGTCGACCCGGACATCCACCCGGCACGGCGCACTGGTGCCGGAGATGCCGAGGAAACCGCCCGTTACCTGCACGTATACCTGTCCCGGGCGGTACGGCCCGGGTGCGGCGAGCATCCTGATGGTGCCGGCACAGAGTCCGTCGGCCAGTGTGTAGAGAGGCGCCGACGACGCGGTGCGGTTCTGTGGTTCGGCGTTCGCCGTGGTCGCGGCGAGGCCCATTCCCGTTGTGGCGGTGATGATTCCGACGGCGATGGCGAGTGGGCGTCGGATTCGGCGGAGAAGGTGGCGGCTACGCATGGCGGACTCCCGGTGTCTGCGGTGGCGTCCGGGCCGCGATCTCGACGCCGGGATGTGACATAGATCATATCGGCGACGATGGACGTGCCGTTACCGTGCGCCCTGCGATCACGCCTCCCGGCCGCGATGCTGTCGGTACCACCGGACCAGTTCGTCGGTCGACGAGTCGTCCGCGGCGGGGGGCGCGGCGTCGGTGGTGATGACGCCCAGCAACTCCTTGGCCTGCGTCTTGCCCAACTCGACACCCCACTGATCGAACGGGTTGATTCCCCAGACGGTGCCCTCGACGAACACCTGGTGCTCGTAGAGGGCGATCAGCTGGCCGACCACCGCGGGGGTGAGCTTGGGGGCCAGGATCGACGTGGTCGGCCGGTTACCGGGCATCACCTTGTGCGCCACCACATTCGGGGCCACACCTTCGGCGGCGATCTCATCGGCGGTCTTGCCGAAGGCGAGCACCTTGGTCTGGGCGAAATAGTTGCTCATCAGCAGGTCGTGCATCGAGCCCGCGCCGTCGGGGGTCACCGGCAGGTCGTCGGTGGGTTCGGCGAAGCCGATGAAGTCCGACGGGATCATCCGCGTGCCCTGGTGCAGCAGTTGGTAGAAGGCGTGCTGGCCGTTGGTGCCGGGTTCGCCCCAGAACACCTCGCCGGTGTCGGTGGTGACGTGATGCCCTTGGGCGGTCACCGACTTGCCGTTCGACTCCATCGTGAGCTGTTGCAGATACGCGGCGAATCGGGCCATGTCGTTGGAGTAGGGGAGCACCGCGCGTGTCTGCGAGTCCCAGAAGTTCGAATACCAGAGTCCGATCAGGCCCAGGATCACCGGCGCGTTCTGTTCGAGGGGCTGCGTCCGGAAATGCTCGTCGACGACGTGGAATCCGTCGAGGAACTCGGCGAAGCGGTCCTTGCCGATGGCCGCCATCACCGACAGCCCGATCGCCGAGTCGACCGAGTAGCGTCCGCCGACCCAGTCCCAGAAGCCGAACATGTTGGCGGTGTCGATGCCGAACTTCGACACCTCGGTCGCGTTGGTGCTCACTGCGACAAAGTGTTTCGCGACCGCGTCGGCTCCGGCGCCCAGCTCTTCCAATAGCCAGCTGCGGGCCGCCGAGGCGTTGGTCAGGGTCTCCAGCGTGGTGAAGGTCTTGGAGGCGATGATGAACAGCGTGGTCTCGGCGTCGAGGTCGGCGAGGGTGCCGACGAGGTCGGCGGGGTCGACGTTCGACACGAAATGGCAGCGAATGCCGGCGTCGGCGTAGTGGCGCAGCGCCTGGTACACCATCACCGGGCCCAGGTCGGAACCGCCGATACCGATGTTGACCACGTCGGTGATCGCCTTGCCGGTGTGGCCCTTCCACTCGCCGCTGCGCAGCTTGTCGGTGAAGACGCCCATCGCGTCGAGGACCTCGTGGACGTCGGCGACCACATCCTGACCGTCGACCGTGAGCGACGCGTCGGCCGGCAGTCGCAACGCGGTGTGCAGGACGGCGCGGTCCTCAGAAGTGTTGATGTGGGCGCCGGCGAACATGTCGTCGCGGCGGTCCTCGAGCCCGACCTCGCGTGCGAGGCTGAACAGCAGTTCCAGCGTCTCCCGGAGCACACGGTGCTTGGAGTAGTCGATGTGCAGATCTCCGACGTCGACCGTCAGCTCACGGCCCCGATCGGGGTCGACGGCGAACACCTCTCGCAAATGCATCGCGTACACGTGCGGCTGATGAGCCGCGAGCGCCTGCCACGACTGGGTGGCGGTGATGTCACCATGGTCGCTTCCGGTGAACTCTCCGCTGCCTGTGAAACCGCCGCTCGACACGTCGCTGCTCATGGCTACCTACCCTATGTGTTCGGGGCGGGGGCCGCGATGCTCATCGACAGGTGTTCACGACTAGGGCACGCCCTAGGTTCACCGGCCCAGCGGTCCGCGGCCGAGTCGCAGCAGCAACATCGCCAGCGTATGGCCCTCTTGCCCAAGGTCTTTGAATCGCTCGAGTACCTTGACCTCGCGGCTGTAGACGAGTCGTGGGCCGCCCGACGCCATACGTGCTGCGCCGATCTTCTTCGACACCGCGGAGCGCCGCTTGACCGCGGCCAGGATGACGGCGTCGAGCCGGTCGATCTCGAGGCGCAGCGAGTCGATGTCGTCGGGCAGGTCGGACACCTCGGACGACAGCTCATACCGCTCGAGATCGATGGTCTGGTCGAACGGTACGGGCTGGGTGCTGCTGTCGTCGGTCACCCGCCCGATTTTGCCACGCCGGTACTCGGCACCACCGAGTGCGGCAGGTCGGAACGGACACGAGACGATAGGTGCCATGATGACCAATCGAACGGTGTCGTCGATCGCGGCGGCCCTGATCATCGCGGCATTGGTCGTTCGCGGCGCTCTGGTGGCGACGGGGAGCTTCTACTGGGACGACCTGATCCTCATCGGGCGTGCCTCGACGATGCCGATTCTGTCCTGGGACTACCTGGGTCACAGCCACGACGGCCACTTCATGCCGGCGGCCTTCCTGGTGGCAGGCCTGTCCACGGTGATTGCCCCGGTCAACTGGGTGGTACCGGCCATCACGCTCATCGTCGGGCAGGCGATCGCATCGGTGGCGGTGTGGCGCATGATCCGGATCATCGCGCCCCGCGCTGGTGCGGCGGGTCTGGCTGCCCTGACGTTCTACCTGTTCACGCCGATGACCGTGCCTGCCTTCACCTGGTGGGCGGCCGGGCTGAACACCTTGCCGATGCAGGCGGCGATGGCGTGGATCGTGGGCGACGCCGTCCTGGCCTGCCGGTCCGACGCCGACGCCGCGCAGCGCCGCCGCATCGTCGTCCGATCGTCGATCGTCTTCGTGGTCGCCCTCGCGTTCTTCGAGAAGTCGTTGTTCGTCCTGCCGGTCGCCCTGGTCGCGGCGACCCTGGCGATCGCGTTCGAGGATCATCCGATCAGTCCGCTGGCCACCGCGGTGTCCCGGGCGCGCGGTCTGTGGGGAGCGCTCGCCGCGATCTTCGGAGTGTGGCTGATCGTCTTCTTCTCGGTGTCGGATGCGACGGCGGGCGTGCATTCGGCCGCACAGACCGCCCGGCTGGTGTGGCGGTCGGTGAACCGTGCGATCGTGCCCTCGCTGGTCGGTGGCCCGTGGGAATGGGACCGGTGGAATCCCAGCCCGCCCATGGGTTTCGCGTCGTGGTGGATGATCTTGGCCGGGTGGCTGGTGATCGCCGCGGTGGCTATTTGGGCGTTGCTCCGCAAGCGCGGAGCTGCGCCGATCCTGATCCTGGCCGCTGCCTACGCGGTGCTCGCTCAGGTGCCGGTGATGTGGAATCGGTCGAGCGGCAACACCGCCCTGGAATTGGCGCAGACGATGCGCTATCTGCCCGACACCGCGCTGGTCTTCGCCGCGGCTCTCGCGCTGCTGATCGCGGCTCCGGCCCGCGTCAGGGCAGTGCCGGCCGACGACGAGAATCCCCGGGGTGGTCGGCACGCGAAACCCGCCGAACCGGCCGCCCCGGCGACCGGGCTCGTGGCAGTGGTCGTCCTCATCGGGCTGGCGGTGGCGTCGGCAAGCGTGTCATTGGCCGGGTTCGGGAACTCGTGGCGCGACAACCCGACCGGCGACTACCTCGACACCGCCAAACGCAGCCTGGCCGCGGGCACCGATCATCCGATGTTCGATCAGGCGCTGCCACTGGAGATCCTGCTGCCGGTGGCCTATCCGAACAACCAGATCAGCCACACCTTCGGACGGCTTCGGCAGCGACCCGATTTCGGTTCGAGCACCGACCGACTACAGGTCCTCGACACCTCGGGGCAACTCGTTGCCGGCGCGGTGACACCGCGTCGTGCCATCGCCGAGGGTCGGGGGAGTTGTGCCAGACCGGAGTTGTCGGCACCTGCCCGGCTGGCACTCGACGGCCCGCTCATCCGGTGGCGCTGGACGATCGCGCTGAGCTACTGCGCCAACCGTGCGGGCGAGGTCGAGTTCTGGCTCGACGAGGGGTCGCGGGTCAAGGCAACCGTGCAGCCAGGCCTGCACGTCATCTACGTGCAGCTCGACGGCCAGGGCTCGGCGGTCAACGTCGCGCCGCTGACCGCCGGGCTGGCGCTGCACACCGGGGCGGGTCGGGTCGGGGAGGTCGTCGAGGCGCGTTTCCTCGGCGAGTGACCCCGCCGCGTCAGGCGCCGATCAGCGGTTCGGATCGATGTAGGAGACCTCGATCTTGTCGCTCTGACCGGCTTCGCGGACCAGCGCCTCGAGGGCCACGGCGGTGCTGGGCTCCGCGACAAACCACAGGACCCGTGTGCCGTTGGCGGCCGCGACCTGCTTGGTGATCTGGTCCTTGATGGTGGTGGTGCCGGCCCAGGACGGGTCGAGTTGTCCGTTGACGACGTGGGTGGCGTAACCGGGCGCGAACATGACCAGCAGGTCGCCCAGCGGGCCGAGACCGTCGAAGAGGTAGTCGCCGCGCTGGATCACGTAGTAGCTGGGCAGACCGGTACGGGGTGACCCGTATGCGGCGGCCTCGGGCTGCTTGGAGCCGGTACGGACAAACGTGACCTGCTGCTTGGTGCGTTCCTGATTCTTGTTGATCTGGTCGTTCAACGCGTCGACCGTATTCGTGCGGAACGGCAGGTACTGCCAGGTGGGGACGCCGCGAACCGTGGTGCCCTCGCCGACGATGTTGCGGGCCACGCACGTCGCCCGGCCGGTTGCGCCGAAGTCCGCGCGGATCACCGTCGTGCACGGTGCGGCGGCCGGGCGGCCGTTGAGCGTGAAGTTGACGGTCAGGCCGTAGTTGACGTAGCCGGTGCCGGTCGCAGTCGGTGAGACGGTTCCGCTACCTGTGTAGGTGAACGGGCATGCGGCGCGTGTGCAGTTCCCGCCGGGCACAAAGGCGACTGCGCGGCTGTCCACGGTGTAGCCGGGAGCCGGCACGTTGACGAGATCGTTGACCAGCGCACGCTGGTTGGCGAACAACTTCGCCGCATCGTCGGCCGACTGCGTCGCCACGTCGAGGTCGTAGGTGGTGGTGAGTTTGTCCGACCCCTCGTCCGTGACCTCGGTGCCCTTGACATGGGTGACCACCTTGGAGCTCGGATCGAAGGTGACCTCCCACTGGCCGATCTTCACGACGTTGTCGCCGACGAAGGTGACCGGCGGGTCTGACACCGGCCAGAAGCGTGCGTCGGGCAGACCGGGATTCGGCGATGCCACCTCGATGGGGCCGAGCTTGGGTGCCTGATCGGCAGGCACGGTGCCGATGGTGCCGGCGAGGATGTCGGGCGCGAGGGTGTTTCCGACCGGCAACACGCTGGTGCGCGACGAGTCGACCCACTTGCCGGCGAGTGGCCCGAGATCCTTGCGTTCCTTCTCGTTGGAGCTCAGCACGGCGGTCCAGAAACCGGCCGGTGCGTTGACGAAGCGGCTGTTGCCGACCTGCCGGTATTCGCCTTGGTTGCCGTTCACCGAGATGGTGCCCTCGGCACTGTTGGAGATGGTCACCACCATGTTGGTGAAGTCGTACTTGATGCTCTGCCCGCCGTACTCCTGCGTCACACTGCCGGTGTATTTCGCGGCGGGACTCGAGGCCAGTTTGAAACAGCACCTCGTCGAGGCTCTTCTGCGCGCGGAATGCGGCCGTCGGTTCGGCTGTCCCGGCATGACTGAACGGGATGAAGGACACCACCACCGCGATCACCGCGGCTATCGCCCCCACCGCCAGGATGACCGCCCCAGCTGCCTTCGACATGGTTGTTCCTCCTGTTGGTCCCGCGTCCCAGCGCCGAAACCACATGGCGCCGCCAGAGTCTGTCGATCCGGGCATATCGTAGCCGTCGGAGCCGACGAGACGTAGCTTGTTCGGTCGGTCGTCCGAATGCCATGTCGTCATGCCATGTCGCCGTGGCGTGCGGCGTGCGAGTGTGTCCAGGAGATGTCGGTGCCTGCGGGTAACCTCGAATACCGATGACTGGCACTTCCTCTCTCCCGTCCGCCGACACCCGCGAGGCGCGTGCGGCAGCCCCGTCCGATCCTGCGATCGACCGTCTGCTCGACGGGTTGAATCCGCAGCAACGTGCGGCCGTACTGCACACCGGGGCGCCGCTGCTGATCGTTGCGGGCGCCGGTTCCGGCAAGACGGCGGTGCTCACCCGGCGGATCGCTTACCTACTGGCCGCGCGGGATGTCTCGCCCGGCCAGGTCCTCGCCATCACCTTCACCAACAAGGCCGCGGCGGAGATGCGGGAGCGGGTCATCGACCTGGTGGGCCCGCGGGCGACCTACATGTGGGTGTCGACGTTCCACTCGACGTGCGTGCGCATCCTGCGTGCCCAGTCCGGGCTGCTCGAGGGGATGAACTCCAACTTCTCGATCTACGACGCGGACGACTCCAAACGCCTGCTGGGCATGATCATCCGCGACCTCGAACTGGACCCCAAGAAGTTCAGCCCGCGCGGCGTGGCGGTGGTGATCTCCAACCACAAGAACGAACTCGTGGGCCCGGAGCGGGCGATCGAAGCTGCGGCCGACGACGAGCCGTCGGCGCTCAAGATCGCCGAGATCTATCGCGAGTATCAACGTCGCCTGCGCGCGGCCAACGCCTTCGACTTCGACGACCTGATCGGCGAAACCGTGGCGCTGCTGCATGCGCACCCCGAGGTCGCCGAGTACTACCGCCGCCGCTTCCGGCACGTGCTGGTCGACGAGTACCAGGACACCAACCACGCGCAGTACGTCCTGATCCGTGAGCTGGTGGGGGAGCACGTCACTTCTGGCGCCGGGAGCGCAGCGAGCGGGCCACATGGACACGGCGGGGTTCAGCCGTCGGAACTGTGTGTCGTCGGCGACGCCGATCAGTCGATCTACGCCTTCCGCGGCGCGACGATCCGCAACATCGAAGAGTTCGAGCGGGACTTCCCGAACGCGGAAACCATTCTGCTGGAACAGAACTACCGTTCCACCCAGACGATCTTGTCAGCCGCGAATGCGGTCATCGCGCGCAATGAGCATCGTCGGGACAAGCGGTTGTGGACCGACTCGGGCGACGGTGAACTGATCGTCGGCTACGTCGCGGATTCCGATCGCGACGAGTCGGTGTTCATCGCGAAGGAGATCGAGAACCTCACCGACTATTCGATCGGCGGGTCGTCGAGCCACAAGTACTCCGACATCGCGGTGTTCTACCGCACCAACACCGGCTCACGAGCGGTGGAAGAGGTCTTTGTCCGGCACGGGATCCCGTACAAGGTGGTCGGCGGCACCAAATTCTATGAGCGCAAAGAAGTTCGGGACGTGGTCGCCTACCTGCGGGTGGTCGCCAACCCGGACGACACGGTGAGTCTGCGTCGCATCCTGAACACGCCACGACGCGGAATCGGCGATCGTGCCGAGGCGTGCGTCGCGGTGCATTCGGAGAACACCGGCCGCAGTTTCTACGAGTCGCTGATCGACGCGGCCGACGGCAAGGTCGCGCTGCTCAATTCCCGTGCGGTGAAACAGATCGGCGGTTTCGTCGACCTCATCGAGGGTCTGCGTACCGACTTCCTCACCGGGTTCGGTTCGGCCGGTGACGCCGACGAGGACGTCGCCTTCATCGACGCCACCGAGGAGGGCGCCGACATCGGCGAACTCGTCGACGCGATCGTCGAACGCACCGGCTATCGCGCCGAACTCGAGGCGTCCAACGACCCGCAGGACGGCGCGCGTCTGGACAACCTCAACGAATTGATTTCGGTGGCACAGGAGTTCAGCCAGGACGCGGCCAAGTTGGCGGCCGGCGAGATCGACGAGGACGACGATCCGCTGGAGTCCGGCCGGGACACCGAGGGGGAGCCCGAGCCGGGGTCGCTCGCGGCGTTCCTGGAACGGGTCTCGCTGGTGGCCGACGCCGACCAGGTGCCCGACGAGGGCGAGGGTGTGGTCACGATGATGACGCTGCACACCGCCAAGGGCCTGGAATTTCCGGTGGTCTTCGTAACCGGTTGGGAGGACGGCCATTTCCCGCACATGCGCGCGATGGGTGACCCGGCCGAACTGAGTGAGGAACGACGCCTGGCCTACGTCGGCATCACCCGCGCCAAGGAGCGGCTGTACCTGACCCGCGCGATCACCCGGGCGTCCTGGGGGCAGCCGGTGTCGAATCCGGAATCCCGCTTTCTGCAGGAGATTCCGCAGCACCTACTGGACTGGCGGAAAACCGAACGGCGTCGGTCGTCGAGTGGTTTCGGCGGGTCGTCGTCGGGTGTCTTCGGCCGCGATGGTGCGTTCTCGTCGGGTGGGATGTCGGGCGGTCGTGGGCGGTCGTCGTATTCTGCCGATCCGGCTCGCGGGCGCAACAAATACGTGAATTACGAAGTGGGCGACCGCCACAACCATCCCAAGTACGGCATGGGCAAGGTGGTCGACAAGATCGGCAGCGGCGCCACCGAACGCGTCGTCATCGACTACGGCGGCAGCACCGGACGCGTGACCCTGTTGACCGCGGGCGGGATTCCCGGCGACAAGTTGTAGTCCCTGAGGTGGCCGCTCCCGCCGGCTAGGTGCGAGCCTGGAAGCCCCTGGTCATGACACCGCCCCGCGACCGCTCCCTGAGGTGCGAGGAGCGCCAGCGACGAGCCTCGAAGGGCTGGTGAGACGACAATGTCAGCGCACCAGGGGCTTCGAGGCTCGTCGCCAGGGCTCCTCACACCTCAGCCATCGGCTGGGTACGGCCGGCGGCTAGCTCACCCGCCACGAACGCCACCGGGCGGATGCACCCACGCCACACTGACCTCGCCGCCCTCGGGAATTGCCCGCCATCGAGCGTCGAAATCGTCGAAGCGATCGAAGATCCGTTGCAGGAGTTCGGGTTTCACGTCGGCGTCGTCCTTGCGGCCGGGCCACGCGGGGTCGGGTGTCGCGAATCCGCGTTCGACCTCCCACAGCGCGGAGGTCAGAGACGCAAGGTATTCCGAGCGCTCCATGTCCTCGACCTGACCGGCAGTCGGCCGACGCGGACGGCGGGCCGCTTTGCGTCGTTCGGCGGGGTCGGCGGGCCAGAACAAGCCGTCGAGGCCGTTGGCGTCGTAGAGTCTGCCGAACACTCCGCCAGACAGGGAATCCTCGATCTCCACGCGCATGTGGGCCGCATCGTGCGGAATGCGTGAACGACCACCCGGACCCCGGCGCGGTGCCAGCACGGGCGGTTTGTCCCGCGTTATGCGAACGTCGTACCCGCCGGCACGTTTGACGAATGACACCTCCACACGGCGATTATCGACGCCGGGGAGGCCGTGAGGCCAGTGGTTTTCTAGCCGCTGTAGGCAGGCAGACGCACGCCGTGCGCGGCGAGCCACGGTACGGGGTCGATCTTGGTGACGCCCTGCTTCCACACTTCGAGGTGGAGGTGGGGTCCGGTGGAGAAGCCTTCGTTGCCGACGAGGGCGATCACGTCGCCGGCGGTCACATGCTGGCCCTTACGGACGAGGACGCCCGACGAGGACATGTGGCCGTACATGGTGACGGTGCCGTCGGCGGCCTTGATCTGGACCCAGTTGCCGTAGCCGCTGGCGGGCTCGGCGGCGATCACGACACCGTCGGTGACCGCGTGGATCGGGGTGCCCAGCGGGCAGGCCAGGTCGATGCCGCCGTGCATGGAACCCCACCGCATCGCGTAGAGCGAGGTGAAGTGGCAGCTGCCGGAGGCGAAGTTGACGGGCTGCGCGAACATCGGGCGTCGGGCGAGTGCTTCGCGACGGGCCTCGTCGGCTGCTGCTGCGGCGCCGACGGCGAGTTGCTGCCCGAACCCGTCGGTGTCGGGGCTGGCGGTCGACGCGGCGACACCGGGCCCCAGATCGCTCGTGGCGCTCGTATCGGAGACGTTGGCGGCCGGACTGACCGAGGTGCCGTTCGGCTCGTCAGCGTTGCTCACCTGGGTGACCGCGGCGTCGGTGGCGCCGGCGGCGATGGCGAAGAGGGCGGCGCGGCCACCACGCAGGGCGGTCGGCGGTGCGGCGACGCGATGCTTGCCGCCACGCTTGGTGCGCGATCCCTGCGGGTTGCTGCGGAACGGCTTGTCGTCGGTCTCGACGGCGAGGCGACCGGGGTCGTCGGAGAGGATGTCGGGGCGGGCGCCCTCGAAGTCGAGCGGCTCGTCGTATTCGTACGCGTCGAACTCGTGCTCGGGGATCAGGATGTCCTGAGTGACCTCGGAGCGGCTCGGACGGTAGTAGGGCTCCCAGGTGGCGGGGGTCCACGAGTGGTCGGTGGTGGAGTCGATGGCGGTGTCGTACTCGTCGATGGGGATGATCGTCGTCATCTCCTCGGCGGCGAAATCGTCGAGCCCCGGATACGTCGTCGTGCTTCGTGACCGGGTGCGGGCCGATCCGCGGGAATACGCTTCCGCCAAATCGTCCACCTCATCTCTTCGCTGCAGCGGATTTCGGAATAACGTTCCGTAACCCTTTTGTGACCATGTCTGGGAGCTGACGGTAACGAAATGATTGCGGCAAGTCCAACGCTGCGCGCAAGGTTCCTGCAATTATGTGAGTTGAGTCACAGAACCATTGCGATGGATCTACTCTACTGAATTACCACTTCGTTACTATGAATGACGCTCCCTGTCGTTGTCCGACGTCAGCGATCTATTGGAGCATCCCGTCGAAACGTGTTCATCGCCGGCCCCGGAATGCCGACCGAGCGAGTGATCTGTCGCACAAGCGCAGGGTGCGGTCACGATGGCCATATGCGGCAGGTTTAAAGTCCGATATGGCCCGCGTTACACACCCCCGCGGTGTTACATCCCTCTGCGCGGGCAAACCTACGAGATGGTGAGCTGAATGGATCTCTTCGAATACCAGGCGAAGGAACTGTTCGCCAAGCATGGGGTTCCCACCACACCCGGGCGGGTGACCGACACTGTCGCCGATGCACGGGCGATCGCCGAAGAAATCGGCAAGCCTGTGATGATCAAGGCTCAGGTCAAGGTTGGTGGACGTGGAAAAGCGGGCGGCGTGAAGTTCGCCGCAACCCCTGATGACGCACAGTCGCACGCCGAGAACATCTTGGGCCTTGACATCAAGGGCCATGTCGTCAAGAAGTTGCTGGTCGCCGAGGCCAGCGACATCGCGGAGGAGTACTACATCTCCTTCCTGCTCGACCGCGCCAACCGCACCTACCTGGCCATGTGCTCGGTCGAGGGTGGCGTGGAGATCGAGGTGACGGCCGAGGAGAACCCGGACGCCCTCGCGCGCGTGCCGGTCGACGCCGTCACCGGTGTGGACCTCGAATTGGCCCGCGAGATCGCCGAGAAGGGCAAGCTGCCCGCCGAGGTGCTCGACGCTGCCGCCGTGACCATCCAGAAGCTCTGGGAGGTCTTCGTCGCCGAAGACGCCACCCTGGTGGAGGTCAACCCGCTGGTGCGCACTCCCGACGATCAGATCCTCGCCCTCGACGGCAAGGTGACCCTCGACGAGAACGCCGACTTCCGCCATCCCGATCACGAGGCATTCCACGACAAGGACGCCACCGATCCGCTGGAGCTGAAGGCCAAGGAGAACGACCTCAACTACGTCAAGCTCGACGGTGAGGTCGGCATCATCGGCAACGGCGCCGGACTGGTCATGTCCACGCTCGACGTCGTCGCCTACGCGGGCGAGGCCCACGGCGGCGTGAAGCCGGCCAACTTCCTCGACATCGGCGGCGGTGCGTCCGCCGAGGTGATGGCCGCCGGTCTCGACGTCATCCTGGGCGACGAGCAGGTCAAGAGCGTGTTCGTGAACGTCTTCGGTGGCATCACCGCATGTGACGCAGTCGCCAACGGTATCGTCGGTGCACTGGGCAAGCTGGGCGACGAGGCCAACAAGCCGCTCGTGGTGCGCCTGGACGGCAACAAGGTTGACGAGGGACGCAAGATCCTGGCCGATGCGAATCACCCGCTGGTGACGCTCGCCGAGACGATGGACTCCGGCGCCGACAAAGCCGCCGAACTGGCGAGCAAGTGAGGGATCAGAACCAATGTCGATTTTCCTGAACAAAGACAGCAAGATCATCGTGCAGGGCATCACCGGCGGTGAGGGCACCAAGCACACCGCACTGATGCTCAAGGCGGGCTCCAACATCGTGGGCGGCGTCAACGCACGCAAGGCCGGCACCACCGTGGCCCACACCGCCAAGGACGGCTCCGACGTCGAGCTACCCGTCTTCGGCAGCGTCTCGGAGGCAATCAAGGAGACCGGCGCAGACGTGTCGATCGCCTTCGTGCCGCCGAAGTTCGCCAAGGACGCCATCATCGAGGCCATCGACGCCGAGATCCCGCTGCTCGTCGTCATCACCGAGGGCATCCCGGTGCAGGACAGCGCCTATGCGTGGGCCTACAACGTGGACAAGGGCACCAAGACCCGCATCATCGGGCCCAACTGTCCCGGCATCATCACCCCGGAGGAGTCGCTCGTCGGCATCACCCCGGCCAACATCACCGGCAGGGGCCCGATCGGGCTGGTGTCCAAGTCGGGCACCCTGACCTACCAGATGATGTACGAGCTGCGTGATCTCGGCTTCTCCACCGCCATCGGCATCGGCGGCGACCCGGTCATCGGCACCACCCACATCGACGCCATCGAGGCCTTCGAGAAGGACCCCGAGACCAAGGTCATCGTGATGATCGGCGAGATCGGCGGCGACGCCGAGGAGCGCGCGGCCGACTACATCAAGGCCAACGTGTCCAAGCCGGTCGTCGGCTACGTCGCGGGATTCACTGCGCCGGAAGGCAAGACGATGGGTCACGCGGGCGCGATCGTGTCCGGCAGCTCGGGTACCGCGCAAGCCAAGAAGGAAGCCCTCGAGGCAGCGGGCGTCAAGGTCGGCAAGACGCCGAGCGAGACCGCCAAGCTGGCTCGCGAGCTGTACGAAGCTCTCTGAGCTCACACACGGAACTCCCATCTACACACGAGATCCCGTGTGTAGATGGGAGTTTTCTGTGTGCGATGGTGCCGCCCTACGCGCTGACGGAGGAGCCCGTGGCGTCGTCGGCAAGGGTTATGCCATCGGTTGCGGCCGCCAGTCGAACGTCACGTGCGTGTCATTCAGCATTACCCTGGCCAGAGCGCCCGGTTCGGAATGGGACGCGCCCCAATCGCCGATCACCGCGAGGTCCATCCCGGCGACGAACTCGCGCCGGGCATCGTCGGGAATCGCCAAGATCTGCCCGGCGAGTGGGGAACGAATCGTCCGGGCACCCGGCGAGGTGAAAGGTGATTCGGGGCGTTTGACGCTGATCGACACCAGTGCCTGTCCAGGCCTGACCTGATGGCCGACACGAACATGCCAATTGATTGCGGTGATGACTGGGTCGACTTCCGGACCCGGGTAGCCATATCCGTATTCGATTGGTTGCAAACGGATTTGGGGAGCTATCACGCGGAATGCGGTAGGTGGGTGAACGTCGGCGGTGCCGGTCATGCTCTGCACAAATGAACGGCAGTCCGGAAAGCGCGCCTCGGGGTCCTTGTGTAGCGCGCGCGTCAGCGCTGCGTCGAGCTCGGCGCGATCTTGGTCGTCGCCGAGCTCGCTGATCGATGGTGTGGGCGCCGCCATGACCGCGTTCAGGGTCGCCAAAGCAGAGTCGCGCAGGAATGGGCTCCGGCCCGTCAGGAGCTCGAATACCAGGCAGGCCAATGAGAATTGGTCGGAGGCCGGTTCGATGGCATCGTTCAGCGCTTCGGGTGCCGAATACGCCAGAAAGCGTGGCGTGCTGTGCCCAGCGGCATCGTCGCCGGAACCGACGCGGTTGTCGGACTCGAATCGTCGCAGCTTCGCTCGGCGGCGTGCGCGGTGGACGCCGAGGAGCACGGTCTCCGGTCGCACCGCACCATGAATTACCGAGTATTCGTGGGCGTGGTCGAGGGCCGAGGCGACATCGGTGGCGATTTGAGTCACCTCCGATAGTGATCGCGGTCCCATCAAGTCAAGAAATGAGCCCGCTGACTCGTCGGCTTCCCAACGAGTTGTCACCCAGACGTGTTCGCCGCCCGAGCCGTGGTCGAGAATGCCTGTGATGTTGGGGTGGTCGAATCGCGATACGGCTCGGATTCGCTGGACGATTCGTTCACGGTCGGACTCACTGTCGCACCGCCACGCTCGGATCATCTCGGGCCGATCCAGAGTCGGATGTATGCATCGAGCGACGAGTTGGGTGTCCGTCTCCGAGACAATCTCGACTATCCGACGGCCGGCGAGAAGTGCCCCGGAATCCATGCGCACGCAGCCTCCGATAGTTGTTCGTGAGGCGACTATAGGTCACACGAAAGCGCTTCGTGGCGAGCGCGGGTCTGCGGGGTACCGCCGTCGGTCCGACATGGACGTGGTCGACGGATCACAAGTTCGACATGTCCACCGCCGGGCGTTCACCGCGTGCGATGCTTACCCGGTGAGCAGCGACGCGCCCCGTGAGGCGAAGATCGCCACCGGTGCCGTGGCAGTCGGGATCAAGGGTGTCGTGGCGTCTGCCGAGGCGGCACGATCGGTGGGCCGTCAGCTATTGCGTCTTCCCGTGATCGGACCGGTGGGGCGTCGGGGGGTGGACCGCCTGGCCGCCGAGGGCGACCGTGTCATCACCGATGTGGTCCCGGTCCTCGTCGACCGCGTCCTGAAGCTCGTGGTCGCGGTGATCACGGTTGTCGTCGCCGAACTTGATCTGACGAAGCTCGTCCAAGAGCATGCGGATCTGAACGCGATCGCCGGTGACCTCGACATCAACGCCATCCTCGACCGCGTCGACCTCAATGCGGTGATCGCCGAGCGGGTCGACCTCGATCGGGCCATCAAACTGGTCGACCTCGACGCCGTCGCGGGCGGACTCGACATCGATGCCATCCTCGCCCGCGTCGACCTGATCGGGCTGGCCGAGGAGATCATCGAGGGCGTCGACCTGCCCGACATCATCCGTGACGCCAGCACCTCGGTCACGGCCGACGTGATGACCGATGTGCGCAGTACCTCCGAGCGGGCCGACGACGCGGTGGCCAACGCGATCGGACGTCTGCTCCGACGCAAGGTGGAGGCTCCCGATGAGTGACACCGCCAACGACGAGACGCCGGTCGTCCCGCGACACCCGGTAGTCCACGGTGTCGTGCACGACCGCGACAAGAACGCCGGCATCGTGAGCCGAGGGATCGCGGCGGGATTCGATCTCGGTGTGGTCGGCGCGATCCTGGGGAGCGGGTACCTCGGCCTGATGCTGATTCGGTTCATCCTCAGTGTGCAGAGCTTCACGTTTGCCCAACCGAACCTTTTCTTCACTGCGAGTGGCTTCCTGGCCGTGTCGGTCCTGTACCTCGCCACATGCTGGGCCGTGTCGGGCCGCACCCTCGGTTCGGTCGTGATGGGCCTCCGCGTGGTCAATCACAAGGGGGTACGCATGCGTCCGATCGGCGCGCTGCTGCGCGCCCTGATCTGTACCTTCTTCGCGATCGGGTTGCTATGGGTGGCAGTCGATTCCCGACGCAGGTCGGTCGCCGACCTCATCCTCCGCACCCGGGTCATCTATTCGCGCTGAGCCGTGGTAGCACAAGTGCTACCATGGCGGAATGAACACCGTTGGACTGCGAGAATTGCGCCAAGATGCCTCGGAGTTAGTTCGGCGCGTTGAGGCCGGCGAGGAGATCACCATCACGGTCTCCGGTCGTGCGAGCGCGAAATTGGTTGCCGCAGCACCACGTACCTGGCGACAGTGGGCCGACGTCGAGTCACTGTTCGCCGGCCCGGCCGATCCCGACTGGGGAGTGGATCGCGAGGCAGTAGACCACGAGATCGCAGACCCCTGGGAACGGAATTGAGGGGCATCCTCGACACCAGCGTCGTGCTCGCCACCGACCTCGAACCCATCGCCGGCGAGTTGGCGTTGAGTGCGATCACGCTGGCGGAGATGCACTTTGGTGTTCTGGTGGCCAAGACGTCCGAAGTGCGTGCAGAGCGACTGCGCCGCCTGGTGCTGATCGAGAAGGCGTTCGACGCATTGCCGGTCGATGAGGCGGTGTCCGCGAGCTACGGGCGGATCGCGTCGGCGGTCGTCGAACTCGGGTGGCAGCCACGCGCGCGATCGATGGATCTTCTGATCGCGGCCACCGCGCATGCGCACGACGCGCGTCTCTACACGCGCAACCCGTCCGACTTTGCCGGGCTCGACGATCTCGTGGAGGTTGTGTCGGTCTAGGTTTCAGCAGATCTGCCGGTTCAGCGTGGCGCCGTCGTAGGTGACGATGATCCGAATGCACGTGCGGGCCGGCGCGTATACCGCCGGTGTGAAGAACTGTTGCGGCGCAGCCGAATAGGTGGGTGAGGATTTCCATCCGGAGGCCTGCGACCAGATGCGGGCGCTGCCGTCCATGCCGCCCGGAGTGGCGACCTCGAGCCAGTTGTATCCCGACGGAGACAGGTACAGGATCACCACGGCATTGCCCATCGACGTCCGCCAGACGGGTCGCCCGCCCGCCGGGAGGGGCGCCGATGTCGGCGTGGTGGTCAGGGGTGGTGGCGGCGGTTGTGACACTGTGGTCGATTGCGTCGGGATGAGCGACGGCGTGGTGAGCGACGCGGCCGCCGCCTCATCACCCGACGTGTCGTCGGACGAACCGGTCGCGAGGAACCAACCACCGAGGCCGAGTAGAGCGACCACGAGAAGCGCGATCAGGCCGATCAGGATGTAGATCGACGTATTCGACCTTCTTCGTGGGGGCGGCGTCGGCATCGGCGCGATCGGCGCACGGACCGTGTGTGCCACTGGGGCGGGAACGAATTCGGTGGTGGCGATTCTGGTCGGGGCTTCCGCTGCCGGTGACCGGGTCAACGCGCGCCGGGCGTCGGCCACCAGCGCAGCCGCATCGGGATACCTTTCCCGCGGATCCTTCGCCATGCCTCGCCGGATCACCGCATCCAGTGGTGAGTTCAGTGGTGCCGGGAGCCGCTGAAGGTGGGCGGAGATGATCTGCTCCGGGTTCGTCGACGTCGCGAAAGGTGCCTGACCAGAAAGGCATTCGTACAGGACGCCGGTCAATGCGTAGATATCGGCGGCGGGCCCGGCGGCGTCGTCGGTGAACCGTTCCGGAGCCATGTAGCGAAACGACCCGATCACATACCCGGCCTGCGTGAAACGAGTGTCTGCCTCGGCCATGGCCAGGCCGAAATCGACGAGGTACGCGAAGTCATGTCGATCGACGATGATGTTGTCCGGCTTGACGTCCCGGTGGGTCAGGCCGGCCTGATGCGCCGCATCGAGGGCGCCGCCTATCTGCTCGACGATGTGCACGGCGCGATGGGGTTCGAGTGGGCCGTCGTCGGCGATCACCTGTCCCAGATCGCGGCCCGTCACGAGTCGCATGTCGATGAAGAGTTGCCCGTCGATCGAACCCCAATCGTGGATGGGGATGACGTGCGGATCATTCAGTGACGCAGCGACTTGGGACTCGCGGATGAACCGGTCGCGAGCGGCCGGGTCGTCGCTGACGGAGCGATTGAGCAGTTTGATCGCGACGGTGCGACGTCGACGGGTATCTGTTGCGCGGTATACCTCGCCCATCCCGCCTCGACCGAGCAGCTCCTCGAGTTGGTACTGCCCCAGCATCGTGCCTGCACGGTCGGCGACTGGCGAGGACATGGCGCGAGGATTCGATTCTGTTCAGCGGTAGACAAAGCGGGAATCTCGGACATTACCAGTCGCGAATGGCGACGGCGATTGGTCGATCGGACGACATTGCGGCGACTCTGCCGGCCGTGGGTCCCCGCAAGTCTCTGAGTCAGTTCTCGCTGACTGCCTTGAGTTTCGCGAGGCCCTTCTCGAAATCCTTGCCGAGGAGCTTGTCGAAGAACCCGAGCGGGGCCGCGACACGACTGAACAACGAATGCGGGCCGGTCATCGTCCAGGTGACGGCGGTGCGAGCACCGTCTTGGGTGAGTTTGAAAACGCTTGTGCTCGTGGACTTCATCGGCTTCTCGAACACCACCTTGATGTCGACACGGCCGGGCTCGTCGGCGCGCAGGATCTCCATCTCGCCCTTGCCGGCCTTGCGATTTCCCGACCACGCGTACCGTGCTCCGACCCCGCTGGCGGCACCCGAGTAGTCGCGCTGCAACTCGGGGTCGAGCCCCTCCCAGGGTGACCATTCGGTCCAGCGATGGAGATCCACGATGCGTTCATAGACGGCGTCGGCCGACGCGTCGATGGTGGTGGCGCGGCTGACGGTGTAGGTGTCGGACATGGGTCTACCGTAGGGGAGTGGACGAGGGGCGGCGAGTACCGGCAGCCGGCGCAGTGATCGTCGACGACGCGGGTCGCCTGCTGCTGGTGTTGCGCCGCAACGATCCTCAGGCCGGGCGCTGGAGTCTTCCCGGCGGGAAGGTCGAGCCCGGCGAGAGCATCGTCGCGGCCGTCGAGCGAGAGGTCCTCGAGGAGACCGGGCTCGTCGTCGACGTCGGCGATCGGGCGTGGCTGGTCGACATCCCGTACCGCCGGGGCGACGCCGCGGAGGCCATCGTGTTCGAGATCCACGATCATTTCGCGTCGGTACGGTCGGGCACGTTGCGGGCAGGCGACGACGCGGCCGACGTCGGGTGGTTCACGCCGGAAGAGCTGCGCACCGCGCGACTCACGCATGGGTTGCTGGGCTACCTCGAACGCGCCGGTGTCGTCGGGAAATGACCTCTGCCTTACGCGACTTTGTAGCAATTGATGGCGCCCAGCGCTTCCTATTGCTACAGATCCACACCACCATGTCGGCGGTTCGCTGACCTGAGCTCACACGGGTGCGGTCGGGTCGCAAGAGTAGGGTGCCGAGGGAGACCAAAGGAGTGCCATGACGGAACTGTTGCCCCTGGATCCCGACCAATTGCTGACCACCACACGGTCGGTCCGCAAGCGACTCGACCTGGAGCGGCCCGTTCCCCTCGAGCTCGTCGAGGAGGCGATCGAGGTGGCTTTGCAGGCGCCGACCGGGTCCAACAGCCAGACCTGGCATTGGATCGTGCTCACCGACGCGGACCTCAAGAAGCGGGTCGCCGAGCTGTACGCGAAGTCCTTCGCGACGTACTACGCCAACCAGGCGCCGCGTGATGAGACCGGTAAACGTGTCGCGTCGAGTGCCCAATACCTGGCCGACGTGATGGGTGACGTCCCGGTATTGGTGATCGGGGCGATCTACACGGGTGGTGAGCTGCCCACGGGCAACCAGGCCGGAGTCTGGGGTTCGCTGCTTCCCGGTGCGTGGAGCCTGCAGTTGGCGCTGCGTGCGCGGGGCCTGGGTTCGGCGTGGACCACGTTGCACATCGAGTACGAGAAGGAGATCGCCGAGTTGCTCGGGATTCCGTCGACGGTGCACCAGGGCGTGCTGCTGCCGGTGGCGTACACCAAGGGAACCGATTTCAAACCGGCACCGCGCAAACCTCTCGACAAGGTGCTGCACGTCAACGGTTGGTGAGTACGCCCGATGCCGAGCGCAGATGCCGAGTCGGCGCCACGTCAGACGCGTCGTGAACAGGCCAAGGCGGCCCGCCGCACCGAACTTCTCGAGGCGGCGGCCCGGCAGATGGCCGAACGCGGCTTCTCGTCGGTGCGTCTCGAGGACATCGGGCGTGCGGTCGGCGTCAGCGGCCCCGCCATGTACCGCCACTTCGCGTCGAAGACCGACTTGCTCGACGAGATGCTCGTCGACATCAGCGAACGCTTGCACGACGGCGGCGCCGAGGTGGCTGCGCGCGGCGCAGCGCCCGCCGACACCCTGCTCGACCTCATCGGTTTCCACATCGATGTCCTGGTAACCAAACCCGACCTGATCGTCGTGCAGGATCGCGACCTGTCGTCGCTCACGCCGGCCGCCAACCATCGGGTCCGGTCGTTGCAGCGGCGGTACGTCGAACAGTGGGTGGACGTGGTGCTGGCCGACGCCGCCGAGCGCGGCAGGACTCTCGACCGCGACGAGGCGCGCGTGCGTGTGCACGCGATGTTCGGCTTGCTCAACTCGTCGCCACGATTGCCCGACTTCCCGGAGCATCAGTTGCGTGCACTGCTGACCGCCATGGCGACCGCCGCACTACAGGTGAATGTGGCGAATCCGCTTGGATGAACTTGCCGCGCAGGGCTACGAGTTCGGCCTCGCATGCCTATAGTCTTGCGCCATCGCCGCACCAAGGCCGGCGTTCGACGAGGAGAACAGCGTGAATCCAGGTGATCCGAACCATCCGGCAGGGCAGCAACAAGGTGCAGGGCCGACGGGGCCGCCATCCGGAGCATTTCCTGGGAGCTCGGATCCCACATCGTTCGTCGGCACCAACGTGCCCGGGACGCCTCA
Source organism: Gordonia sp. NPDC003585 (assembly GCF_040610755.1). Taxonomy (NCBI): domain Bacteria; kingdom Bacillati; phylum Actinomycetota; class Actinomycetes; order Mycobacteriales; family Gordoniaceae; genus Gordonia; species Gordonia sp. NPDC003585. Next base: position 48,212 of record NZ_JBEXMX010000020.1, read on the forward strand.
GGGGCCGGCCAGTGGACAGATCCCGGCGCAGGGTGCGTGGGGCAACCCCTACGATCCCCAGCACAACCCCAACCAGCCGTACGGCCCCAACGCCCCATACGGCGCGTGGGGTCAACCGCCGATGGCGCCCGGTCCGCGTCCCGACATCTCACTCCTGCTCGCCCTGGCGTCGGTGGTGGCCGGCCTCGTCACCTACTTCATGGGGTTCGTGTCCTGGATCAGCGTGGCGAGCGGGGTGGAAGACGAGGCAGACAAATGGAGTGAAGACCTGGCCAACGGGGACCGGGGCGTACCCGGCTTCTTCTCCTATGAGATCGTGCTCAACCCGGGCAAGTTCCTGATCCTGCTCGGCGCGGTCGCGGTCGCCACGACTCTCGTCCTCGTGCCGAAGTACCGAAAAGCCTTGCCGTTCCTCGCCGTGATCGCGACGGCAGGCTGGCTGGCCCTGTTCGCAGCCGCGCTCGTGGTGCCGCCGGTCGTCGAGTTGGGCGCGGGTGCCATCGTCGCCCTGATCTTCGGCTTCTTACAGGTCGCGCTGCTGTTGGGTGCCGCGTTCCTCTTTGGACTGAAGAAGGACGACCCCAAGCCTGCCTGACCATCCCTTGACCGAATCAGCGCGCGGCCCATCGGATTCCGATCCGTTGGTCCGCGCGCTGCGTGCTGCAGGGAGTGTCTTCGCGGAGGACGAGGCGGAGTTGCTGCGCGACGACGCGGTGGATTCCGATCAGCTCGCCTCTTGGTGCGCACGACGCGTCGCCGGTGAACCCCTCGAGCAGATCCTCGGGTGGGTGGGCTTCGGCGATCTGCGCTTGTCTGTGGGTCCGGGAGTCTTTGTGCCACGACAGCGTTCGCTGTTGCTGGCGCACGCTGCACTTGCCGAGGTTCGCGAACGGACGAGGCCGACGATGCTCGAGCCGTATTGCGGGGTCGCCCCGATTGCGACGACGGTGCGGCGTCAAGCCGACGACGCGGTGGTGCATGCCACCGACGTGGACGCGGTTGCTTTGTCGTACGCGACGCGAAATCTGGAAGACCCGGCCGCGGTTCACTGTGGTACTGGACTCGCGGGTCTGCCCGAAGCGTTACGCGGCCGCATCGACGTGATCGCCGCTGTGCCGCCCTACGTGCCGGATTCGGCAATCGACACACTCCCACACGAGGCGCGCGACCACGAACCGCACGGCGCACTGCTCGCCGGACCCGATGGGCTGCAGCATGTTCGCGACCTCGTCCGCGAATCCGTCGAGTGGCTCACACCAACCGGCGTGGTGCTGATCGAGATCAACCACGCTCAGTTCGACGCCGTCGCCGATCATGCAGCGACAGTGGGCTACCGCGCCGCGGCGATCGTCGGCGACGACGGACAGACGGTGCTCGCGCGGCTGCACGCCAATACCTCCTGATCCTCATGCCGCGCCGCGCCGCGCTCCTCGCGCCGCGACCTTACCGCCGCCTGAGGTGCGACGAGCGCTAGCGAGGAGCCTCGAAGGCCTGGTGAGACATCGATGTCACCTCGCCAAGGGCTTCGAGGCTCGCAAGCTCGCACCTCAGCCGGCGGAGGGGGCTTTGTCGGTCTCCACTCGACCGTCAGATACCCAATTCACCTCGCATGCGCGACAACTCGCGATGATACTGCTCGACGTTGCGCATCTTGATGTTCTCGTAGCCGCGGACCATGTCGGGCAGGTCGGCGACAGCGACCAACCGCTCCGCGTCGATCCTGCCGGAGTCGATCGCAGCGAGCATCGACTCGACGAGCTCCCGGTACTCGACGATGAGTGCGCGCTCGGTCCGTCGGATCTCGGTGCGGCCGAACGGGTCCAGCGCGGTGCCTCGCAACCGCTTCATCCGGGCCAACCCCGACATCGGGCGCGTGCTCCACGCGCCCAGCGACATCTTCTCCTTCTTCCCGAGCGCACGCAGCGTCGGCGGATGCAGCCGAACCGCGACCTTGGCGTCGTCCCCGAACTGCTCGGCGACCTGTGACGCGAAGTCCGGGTCAGCGGTCAGGCGCGCCACCTCGTACTCGTCCTTGTAGGCCATCAACTTGTACAGGTTGCGGGCAATCGCATCGGTCAGGCCGGCGTCACCGGCCTCGGTGTGCACTCGCCGGACCACGTCGAGATATTCACGGGCATAACGCTCGTCGGCGTAGGCGGTGAGTTCGTCGTACCGGATCGCGACAGTCCGCGCGAGGTCGCCGGTGATGCCGACCGCATCGACGGCACGCCGTGCAGCGTCACCAGGCTCGGTACCAGCATCGTCGCGGCCGTGCAGCGCGTCGAGGACCGCGGTCACCGCATCGGGGTCGGCGACCACCTGGCGGCCACGTCGGAACGCCTGCGTGTTCGCCGACACCGCAACACCGTTGAGTTCGATCGCGCGTTCGATCGACTCGGCCGAGATCGACAGCGCCCCGGTCTGATACGCAGCCCCGACCATCAGCATGTTCGCGTACTGCTCGTCGCCGAACAGGGCGGTCGAGACGGCGCCGGAATCCAGGTAGACGGCCCGCGCGACCCGCGAGTCGATGGCCGAATGCACTTGTGCGGCTGCGGGAAAACCGACGGTCGTGTCGATGACCATGAGTCCCGTCGGGATCTGCGTCGTCGAGACCACCGCGACCGTCTTCTCGGCCGCGGCCACCTTCAGGTTGACCGGGTCGGTGCCGACCAGCGGGTCGCAAACCAGGTAGAGGTCGCAGTCGTCGGAGGCCACCTTCGCGGCCTGCTCGGCCGGATGTGACGACACCTTGACGTCGCTGACCACCGCACCGCCCTTTTGGGCGAGACCGGTCATGTCCACGGTTCTCGCCCACCGACCGTCGAGCACGGCCGCCGTCGCGAGCACCTGCGACACCGTCACCACACCGGTTCCGCCGATGCCGGTCACGCGCAACGAGAAGGTGTCCCGCATTGCACGCAACATCGGTGTCGGAACATCCGACGCCGGAATGTCCTGCGCCCGAACCGGTTGCCGCTTGGTTCCGGGAGTGACGGTGACAAACGACGGGCAGTCGCCTTTCAGGCACGAGAGATCGAGGTTGCACGAGCTCTGATCGATGCGTGTCTTGCGCCCGAACTCCGTCGACACCGGATGGACCGACAGGCAATTCGACTTCTCGCCGCAGTCGCCGCATCCCTCGCAGATTCGCTCGTTGATCATCACCCGCGTCTTCGGGGTTTCCATCGTGCCCCGCTTGCGCTTACGGCGCTTCTCCGCTGCGCAATGCTGATCGTGGATCAACACGGTGACGCCGGGAACAGCGGCCAATTCGGTTTGGACGTCCAGCATCTCGTCGCGGTGGCGTACCTCGACCGTCGACGGTAGCCGCAGTGAACGTGTCCGATGCGGATCGTCGGAGGTCACGACGACGCGTTTGACCCCCTCGTCGATCAGCAACGACGTGAGGCGTGGGAGGCTCATCGCGCCGACCGGGTCTTGACCGCCGGTCATCGCGACCGTTCCGTTGTAGAGGAGTTTGTAGGTCACGTTCTCGCCGGACGCAACCGCCGCTCGCAGCGCGAGCGAACCGGAATGCATGAAAGTTCCGTCGCCGACGTTCTGAACGAAATGGTCGGCGGTCACGAACGGTGCCATGCCCAGCCATTGCGCGCCCTCGCCGCCCATCTGCGTGACACCGGCGACATCGCCGACCTGCCGCGGATCCATCAGCAACACCATTGCGTGACAACCGATTCCGGCGCCCACCAAGGTGTCGGGCGACACCTTGGTGGAGCTGTTGTGCGGACACCCGGAGCAGAAGTACGGGGTCCGCACCGCCAGCGGCAGTTCGATGCGAGTACCGCGGGCCGCCTTACGGTCGAGCCATGCCTGCGCGGCGTCGACCCCGTGCCGCGCAAGGCGTCCGGCGAGACCGCGCGTGACGGAATCGACGTCGAGTTCACCGAAGCGGGAGAACAGTGTCGACCCATCCTCGTTGACCTTGCCGACGATGCGGGGTGCCCGAGGATGCCGGAAAAGGATGTCGCGCATCATCGTTTCGATGAAGTCGCGCTTCTCCTCGATGACGATCACCTCGTCGAGGTCGCCGCGGGCGGTGCCGAACATGAAACGATCGAGGATCTCGCGTTCGATCGGGTACACCATGCCGAGCTTGAGGATGCGGATGCCCAGGCGGCGGAGATCGTCGTCGGTGATACCCATGAGACGCAACGCTTCTCGAAGGTCGAGATAGGTCTTGCCGGCCGCGACGATGCCGATCCGATCGTCCGGGCTGGACACCACCATCCGGTTGATGCCGTTGAGACGCGCGTACTCCAGGGCCCGTGGCAGCCGGGTGGTGAGCTGATTCTGTTCGAGCTCCATCAGATTCGCGCCCAGGAGGCGCCCGCTGGGGACGTGCGGACTACGCCCGAGATTGCCGTACACCGGGGTGATGCGTGCCGGATCGACGTCTGCGGTGGCGGCGCCGTCGGCGACATGCGCCGAGATCTTCATCGACGTCCACAGGCCGCTCACCCGGCTCATCATCGCGGCGTGCACGCCGAGGTCGAGGATGTCCTGCGAGTCGGCGGGGTAGAGGATCGGCATGTACAGATCGGCCAGCGCCATCTCCGACGCGCAGGGGACCGTCGAACTCTTGGCGCCCGGATCGTCACCGACGAGGGCCACGGCGCCGCCGTCGGGATGGGTGCCGATGAGGTTGGCGTGCCGGAGTGCGTCGGTCGCCCGGTCGAGCCCGGGAGCCTTCCCGTACCAGTAACCGACGACGCCATCGCGGTTGTCCGCGAGCGATCCCACCTGCGCGGCCAACTGCGACCCCATCACCGACGTCGCTGCGAGCTCCTCGTTGAGCCCGGGACGATGGACGATGTCGTACGGATCGAGGTACTCACGACGACGCGCGATCTCGAGGTCGTAGCCCGCGAGCGGTGAGCCCTCGTAGCCGGAGATGAAGGATGCGGTTCGTAGGTCTTGGCGGCGGTCGACGCGGGCCCGGTCGCGGACCATGCGCACCAATGCCTGGATGCCGGTGAGGAAGATGGTGCCCGAATCGCGCGTATAGCGATCGTCGAGCGAGAAGCCGTCGTTGCCGTCTGCACGCTGCTCTACCTGGGCTGATACGAGTTTGCGCGCGCGGTCGTCTGCGAGGGTCATGGGGTTACCTGGCCTTCATTGTGTCGGTCGCCGTTGGCCGGGGTGTGGCGTCGGGCGACGTGGTTGTACGGAACCCAGGGGTGGCGGGTTCCCCACCAATGTACGAGACGGAAGTGACCCGCGTCACGCTTGGCCGAGTGTGCTGATCCGCAGAGTTCGGTGACTAGCGCTCTGACCTGCGCGTAAGCGTCCGCCACCCCCACCGCTCCCTGAGGTGTTCGAAGGGCAGGTGAACGGGCCACGTCAGCGAGCCACCGGGCCACTGAAAGTAGGGGAAGGTTCTTCCCCTGATTTCTGCCCCTGCTTGTTGAGTCGTCCGCGAGAAAATTCGCGGGGAGGACTCCAGGAGTAGGGGACGAGTTTCTTCCCCTATTTTTCGTGGATCATCGTCGCCTCGTCGCGCTCCACGGCCCTCTTCCCGCTGGGTACCGATATCCGACGGGCTGGCGTGGGCTCCGGCGGACTGACCGGCCGGCGCTGGGAGTCGGCTGTCTGAAGTGGTCGCCGTGACCTGTCCCCGAGGGCATAGTGCCCTCGGAGCGCACTGAGGAAGACTGATTCGGACGTCGTCGAAAGGGTTGTCTGATCAGTATGGATTTTGGTTCGGATTCCGGACGAAAAATCATACTGATCGCTGTCGGAGAGCCTCGTACTCGACTTTCGGCAGGTGGCTGACATCGACGGCCAAGTCGTGTACCGTCCTATTCAGTTAATGACCAGTAACTGAAAGGTCAATGATGACCACAACGGTCGAGGGGTTCCGAACCGCGCACGAGCAGAACCTCGACGTGCTGCGTCAACGGCTGACGACCGTCGCCGCCGGCGGAGGCGAGAAAGCGCGTGCCCGTCACGAATCGCGCGGAAAGCTGCTGCCTCGCGATCGCGTCGACGGCCTGCTCGACGTCGGGTCACCGTTCATCGAGGTCGGGCCGCTCGCCGCCTGGGGGATGTACGACGACAAGGCGCCCGCCGCGGGTGTGATCGCCGGCGTCGGACGCGTGGCCGGCCGGGAATGCATGATCGTCGCCAACGACGCGACGGTCTCCGGCGGCACCTACTACCCGGTCACCGTCAAGAAGCACCTGCGGGCGCAGGAGATCGCGGCGGCCAATCGGCTGCCGTGCATCTACCTCGTCGACTCCGGCGGCGCGATGCTGCTGCAGCAGGACGAGGTGTTCCCCGATCGCGAGCACTTCGGACGCATCTTCTACAACCAGGCGACCATGAGCGCCGCGGGCATCCCGCAGATCTCTGCGGTGCTCGGGTCGTCGACCGCGGGCGGCGCCTACGTCCCGGCGATGAGCGACGAAACGGTGATCGTCCGCAACCAGGGCACGATCTTCTTGGCCGGCCCACCCCTGGTGAAAGCGGCCACCGGCGAGGACGTGACCGCCGAAGAACTCGGTGGTGGTGCCATGCACTCGTCGGTCTCCGGTGTCACCGACCACCTCGTCGACAACGATCAGCAGGCCCTCGCCAAGGTCCGCGACATCGTGGCCACCCTCGGGCCGCGCGCCGCGCCGCAGTGGGACACGGTCGCGCCGCGCGAACCGCTGGCGCCTCAGACCAACCTCTACGACGTGGTGCCCACCGACCCGCGCACTCCGTACGACGTCCGCGAGGTCATCCGGATCATCAGCGACGCAGGTGAATTCAGCGAGTTCAAGGAGAACTACGGAACCACGCTGGTCACCGCTTTCGCTCATGTGCACGGCCATCCCGTCGGCTTTGTCGCCAACAATGGGGTGTTGTTCAGTGAATCCGCGCTCAAGGGAGCGCATTTCATCGAGTTGTGCGATCAGCGTCGGATTCCGCTGGTATTCCTGCAGAACATCACCGGTTTCATGGTCGGACGCGCCTACGAGGAGGGCGGCATCGCCAAGAACGGGGCCAAGATGGTCAACGCGGTTGCCTGCGCCCGGGTGCCCAAACTCACCGTCATGGTGGGCGGCTCCTTCGGAGCCGGCAACTATTCCATGTGTGGTCGCGCGTATTCGCCCCGCTTCCTGTGGATGTGGCCCAACGCCCGCATCTCGGTGATGGGCGGCCCGCAAGCCGCCGACACCCTGGCGACGGTGCGTCGCAATCAGATCGAGCGGTCGGGACAGGAGTGGGCCAGCCACGAGGAGGAGGCCTTCAAATCGCCCATCCGCGAACAGTTCGAGCGGCAGTCCGATGCCTACTATTCCACCGCCCGACTGTGGGACGATGGGATCATCGATCCCGCGGACACCCGAACCATGCTCGGATTGGCCTTGGAGACTTGCCGATACGCGCCCCTAGCAGATGCCAACTACGGCGTCTTCCGGATGTGATGACATGACCGACACGATCAGGCCCATTCGCAGTGTGCTCGTCGCCAACCGAGGCGAAATCGCATGCCGAGTCATCGACACCCTGCGGCGTTTGGGGATCCGAAGCATCGCGATCTACTCCGACGCCGACGCGAACGCACGTCACGTTCGCGAGGCCGATGTTGCCGTGCACATCGGACCCGCCGCCGCCACCCAGAGCTATCTCGACATCGCCAAGGTGGTCGACGCGGCGCGGCAGACCGGTGCCGACGCAGTGCACCCCGGATACGGATTCCTTTCGGAGAACCAGAAATTCGCGGCCGCGCTCGCCGAGGCGGGCATCGTCTTCATCGGCCCGCCTGCCCAGGCGATCGCGACGATGGGTGACAAGATCACCGCTCGCGCCGCCGTCACCGAGCGGAATGTGCCCGTGGTGCCCGGTATCTCGCGTCCCGGGCTCTCCGACGACGACTTGATCTCGGCGGCCCCCGACATCGGGTTCCCGGTGCTGATCAAGCCCAGCGCGGGCGGCGGTGGCAAGGGTATGCACCGTGTCGAGGACGCGGCCGGGTTGCCCGATGCGCTGACGCGCGCCCGTCGGGAGGCGTCGTCGGCCTTCGGTGACGACACCCTGTTCCTCGAACACTTCGTGGACACCCCACGCCACATCGAGGTGCAGGTGCTCGCCGATACCCACGGCAACGTCATCCACCTCGGCGAACGCGAATGCTCACTGCAACGCCGACATCAGAAGGTCATCGAGGAGGCGCCGTCGGCGCTGCTCGACGAGGCCACCCGCGCGCGAATCGGGGACGCGGCCTGCGACGCCGCCCGCAGCGTCGGCTACACCGGGGCCGGCACGGTCGAGTTCATCGTCTCGGCGCACCGCCCCGACCAGTTCTTCTTCATGGAGATGAACACCCGTCTGCAGGTCGAGCATCCGGTGACCGAGCTGGTGACCGGCGTCGACCTGGTGGAGCAGCAGATTCGGGTCGCGCGTGGCGAGGTGCTCGCCCTCACCCAGGACGACGTCGTGTTGCGCGGTCACGCCATCGAGGCTCGCGTGTATGCCGAGGATCCGGCGAACGGCTTTCTGCCCACGGGCGGACGCATCGACTTCCTCGTCGAGCCGGACAGCCTGCCGGGCAACGGAATCCGAGTGGACTCCGCGATGCTTCCGGGTCTGGTCGTGGGCAGTGACTACGATCCCATGCTGGCCAAGGTCATCGCGCATGGTGCCGACCGCGAAGAAGCACTCGAACGCCTCGACCACGCGCTCGCCCACACCCGGGTGCTGGGCGTGGTCACCAACATCGACTTCTGCCGCCACGTCTTGGCTCAGCAGGCCGTGATCGATGCCGACCTCGACACCGAACTCCTCGACCGACTCGTCGTGGACTACCGGGCTCCGGCACCCGTCCCGGAAGCACTCGCTCTGGCAGGCATGGCGCGTATCGGAGTTCGTGATCGCAGTGACGTGTGGGAGTCCGCCGTGGGTTGGCGGGTCGGCGGTAAGGCGCCGGTGACCATGCGATTGGTCAGTGGCGGAGAACATTTCACCGTTTCGATCCGGGTCGACGAGACCGGCCATCGCACGCTCACCGGAATGGCGACGGTGACCACAGAAGGCGAGACGCCGGCGCCGAGTAGTGCTGCAGAGTGGAGCGCTGCGGTCGGCTACCTGCCCGAGACCGGACGCTTGATCGTCGACGGGATCAGCCAGTCGTGGTCGTCGGCGCTCATCGGCGACACGTGGTGGGTGGCCGGCCCGCACGGCACGTGGCAACTCGAGGTGGCACGCCCCATCCTCGACGAGGCGGCCGACGACAACGCCGGCGAGATCGTCAGCCCCATGCCCGGAACGGTGGTGGCCGTTCCGGTTACCGACGGCGAGACCGTCAGCCAGGGCAGCCCGGTCGTCGTCGTGGAAGCGATGAAGATGGAGCACTCGCTCACCGCCGCGGTGGACGGTTCCGTGTCGTTGACGGTCAAAGTCGGCGACAAGGTGTCCGCCGGGCAGGTGCTCGCACAGATTCAGACAGAAGCCGCCGATAACGCTGCTCCCGAGGAGAACTGATGGAACTGACGCAGGAATACACCGACCTCATCGCGACCGTGCGCGACTTCGCGCAATCGGTGGTCGCGCCGGTTGCGGCCAAGCACGATGCCGAACACAGCTTTCCGTACGAGGTGGTCGCGCAGATGGGCCAGATGGGCCTGTTCGGACTGCCGTTCGACGAAGAGTACGGCGGCATGGGCGGCGACTACTTCGCTCTCGCCCTGGCGCTGGAAGAACTCGGGAAGGTGGACCAGTCGGTCGCCATCACCCTGGAAGCGGGTGTGAGTCTCGGCGCCATGCCGATCTACCGCTTCGGAACCGAGGAGCAGAAGCAGACCTATCTGCCCGATCTCACCGCAGGTCGGGCGTTGGCGGGCTTCGGCCTCACCGAACCGGGCGCCGGTTCCGACGCCGGGGCGACCGCCACCACCGCCAAGGACGACGGCGACTCGTGGATCATCAACGGCGCCAAGCAGTTCATCACCAACTCCGGGACCGACATCACCTCGCTCGTGACCGTCACCGCGGTCACCGGCACTCGCGAGAACGGCCGCAAGGAGATCTCCACGATCATCGTGCCGTCTGGCACCGAGGGGTTTGTGGCCGAGCCCGCCTACAACAAGGTGGGCTGGAATGCGTCCGACACACACCCGCTGAGTTTTTCCGATGTGCGTGTGCCCAAGGAGAATCTGCTGGGCACTCAGGGCCGCGGCTACGCCAACTTCCTGTCGATCCTCGACGAGGGGCGCATCGCGATCGCGGCGTTGGCCACCGGGGCGGCGCAGGGCTGCGTCGACGAAAGCGTGAAGTACGCCAGGCAACGTCAGTCCTTCGGCAAGCCGATCGGCCAGTACCAGTCGGTCTCGTTCGCGATCGCGCGCATGGAGGCCCGCGCGCACGTGGCTCGCACGGCCTACTACGACGCGGCGGCGAAGATGCTGGCGGGCAAGCCCTTCAAGAAGGAGGCGTCGATCGCCAAGATGATCGCCAGCGAGGCAGCGATGGACAACGCCCGCATGGCGACCCAGATCCACGGCGGCTACGGCTTCATGAACGAGTATCCGGTCGCACGGCACTACCGCGATTCCAAGATCCTGGAAGTCGGCGAGGGCACCACCGAAGTGCAACTCATGCTGATCGCGCGGGAGTTGGGATTCGCATGAGCGAGCGAAGCGACGTGGGATTGCCGCTGAGCGAGCGAAGCGACGTGGGATTGCCACTGAGCGAGCCGCAGCGCGTCGTGCAGCGTGGGCTCTGGTTCGAGGAATTCACCGAGGGCACCATTTACGAGCACAGGCCCGGCCGCACCGTGACCGAGGCCGACAACGTGCTGTTCACGACGTTGACGATGAACACCCAGGCCTTGCACCTCGACGCGGCGTGGTCGGCGCAGCAGCCCGGCTTCGGCGGGCAGCGCCTGATCAACTCGATGTTCACGTTGTCGACGATTGTCGGGCTGTCGGTGTCGCAGCTGACCCAGGGAACGCTGGTGGCCAACCTGGGCTTCTCCGAGGTCGCCTTTCCTGCGCCTCTCTTTGCCGGTGACACGCTCTACGCCGAGACCGAATGCACCTCTAAGCGCGAATCGCGTTCGCGACCGGGGGAGGGCGTGGTGAACTTGACGCACATAGGACGCAATCAGCACGGCGAGGTCGTCGCGCGGGCGCAGCGGGCCACGCTGGTGCGGAAAAGGCCGACGCAATGACGATGAACTTCACGAATCGACAACTGGCGAACCCGTGGTTGCCGCCCGGGCCGGCGTTGCTCTTCTGTCCGGCCGATCGCCCCGATCGTTACGCGAAGGCGCTCGAACGGGCCGACGTGGTGATTCTCGATCTCGAGGATGCGGTGGCACCTGATCGTCGTGCGGCCGCGCGGGAGGCGCTCATCGCCAATCCCATCGACCCGGACCGCACCATCGTGCGGATCAACCCGGCCGGCACCGGTGACTATCGGCGCGATCTGGCCGCGGTGGTCGAGACCAACTACCGGGTGGTCATGCAGGCCAAGGCCGAAGACCTGTCGTCGATCATCGACACCGCGCTGCAGACCATCGCGCTGATCGAGACGCCGCTGGGAGCGACGCGCGCCCACGAGATCGCCGAGGTGGTGAACTGTGTCGGGTTGATGTGGGGAGCCGAGGATCTGGTCGCCGGACTGGGCGGCAAGTCGAGCCGATTCGGGCCCGACGAGAAGCACCCTGGCCAGTACCGAGACGTCGCCCGCTGGGTTCGTTCGTCGACCCGGATCGCGGCGGCCGCGCACGGAAAGTTCGCCGTCGACTCGGTCCACCTGGACATCAACGACACCGAGGGGCTCATCGACGAGGTGCGGGATGCGGTGGCCCTCGGGTACAGCGCCACTGCCTGCATCCACCCATCCCAGGTTCCCTACATCCGTGACGGCTATCGACCCGCGGGCGACGAGGTCACCTGGGCCCAACGCGTGGTCGACGAATCGACTGCGCGCGGTGGTGGGGTCTTCAGCCTCGAAGGCCAGATGATCGACGGTCCGGTGTTGCGTCAGGCCGAGATGGTGCTCACCAGAGTGGCTGCCGCCAAAGAAGTTTCGAACAACGACGAGTGAGTCGGGGAGAACCGGAGCACAACCATGACCGAAAAGGCTTACGCGCGAGGTGAAGACACACCCGCGCTGCTCACCGAGACCATCGGTGCCACACTCGCTCGCACCGTCGAGGCACATCCGGACAAACTCGCGCTGATCGACGCGGCGGCGGATCTCCGGTGGACCTACCGCGAATTCCGCCACGGCGTGCGCGCTCTTGCGGCGGGTTTGCTGCGCATGGGTGTCGGAGTCGGCGATCGGGTGGGCGTGTGGGCGCCCAACCGATACGAGTGGGTGTTCACCCAATACGCGACGGCAGAGATCGGCGCGATCCTGGTCAACATCAATCCGGCGTATCGCCAGACCGAGGTCGAGTACGCACTGGCCCAGTCGGAGATCAGCGTGGTGATCGCTGCCGAACGGTTCAAGGATTCGGCGTATGCGACCATGCTCGACGAGGCTCGGGCGAAATGTCCCGATCTTCGTGAGGTGGTGCTGTTCGAGTCGGCGCGCTGGGAGGAACTCATCGCGGAACCGAGCGAGGACGAACTGGCCCGGGTGGCGGAGATCGCTGCTTCGCTGTCGCCCGACGACCCGATCAACATCCAGTACACCTCGGGCACAACGGGATTCCCCAAGGGTGCCACCCTCACTCACCGCAACATCAGCAACAACGGGTACCTGGTGGGTGAGCTGCTGAACTACACCGACGCCGACCGGATCTGCATCCCGGTGCCGTTCTATCACTGCTTCGGCATGGTGATGGGCAACCTCGCGGCCACCAGTCACGGTGCGGCGATGGTGATTCCGGCACCGGCCTTCGATCCGGAGGCCACGCTGCGGGCCGTCGCCGACTACAAGTGCACGAGTCTCTACGGCGTGCCGACGATGTTCATCGCCGAACTGGCGCTGCTCGATTCGGGCGCCGAGTTCGATCTGTCCAGTCTGCGGACCGGCATCATGGCCGGTTCGCCGTGCCCGGAACATGTGATGCGGCAGGTGATCGACCGGATGAACATGTCGGAGGTGTCGATCTGTTACGGCATGACCGAGACGTCGCCGGTGTCCACGCAGACCCGCGTCGACGATCCGCTGGAATTGCGGGTGACGACGGTCGGACGCGTCGGTCCGCACCTGGAGATCAAGGTGATCGATCCCGTCACCGGCGAGACCCTGGATCGGGGCGAGACCGGAGAGTTCTGCACCCGTGGTTACAGCGTCATGCAGGGCTACTGGAACAACCCGGATAAGACTGCGGAGGCAATTGATTCCGAGGGGTGGATGCACACGGGTGATCTGGCGGTGATGGCGCGCAATGGGTATGCCGTCATCACCGGGCGGATCAAGGACATGGTGATCCGCGGCGGTGAGAACATCTACCCGCGCGAGATCGAGGAGTTCCTCTACACCCACCCCGACATCCTCGACGCCCAGGTGATCGGAGTTCCCGACGACAAGTACGGCGAAGAACTGATGGCGTGGGTACGCCTGCGTGAACCGGCCACCGATCTCACCGCCGACGACGTGCGCGACTTCGCCGACGGCAAGATCGCGCGTCACAAGATCCCGCGTTATGTCCACGTGGTGAAGGAATTCCCGATGACCGTCACCGGCAAGGTGCGCAAGGTCGCGATGCGTGAAGAGGCGATCGAACTGCTCGGGCAAGATCTGTGAGCTCATCGGACATGGACGAGTTCCGAACCCATCTGCGCGACAACGGCATCGACGTAGGCGACACCTACGAGGCGTTGTGGCAGTGGTCGGTCGATCAGCCCGCGGAGTTCTGGCGCTCGCTGTGGCAGTTCTACGATCTCGACGTCATCGCCGAGAAACCGCTTGCCGAGGGCGCCGACGCGGTGCTGGCGAATTCCGAGATGCCCGGAGCCCGTTGGTTTCCCGACATCCGCCTCAACTATGTGGATCAGATCCTGCGGCATTCGGGCCTGCCGGGTGCGGCGATCGTCGGGATCGACGAGACCGGTGCCCGCTCTGAGATCTCTTGGGCCGAGCTGGGTTCGGCGGTCGCAGGGCTCGCCGCGACCCTCCGTGATCTCGGCGTCGGAGAGGGCGACGTGGTCGCAGCCTATCTGCCACACATTCCGGAGGCGGTGGTCGCCTTCCTGGCGACCGCGAGTCTCGGCGCCATCTGGTCGGGCTGCGGTCAGGACTACGCGCCGGTGGGTGCGGCCGGGCGTCTGGGGCAACTCGAACCGAAGGTGCTCTTCACCGCGGACGGCTACCGCTACAACGGTAAAGACATCGACAAGGCCGCCGACAGTGCGGAACTCGCATCGTTGCTGCCCGAGCTTCGTGCGCGGATCGTCGTCGGGGGTGGCGGGGATGATGCGGACGTGCTCGACTACCGCGACGCGGTGGCAGCAGGAGATCCGACGACCCTCCAACCGGTGAAAGTGGCCTTCGACCACCCGCTGTGGGTGTTGTTCAGCTCCGGCACCACCGGCCGGCCGAAAGGCATCGTGCACGGACACGGCGGTGTCGTCGTCGAACACCTGAAGGCCGCTGGGCTGCACGGTGGACTCGGGGCCGACGACGTGTTCCTGTGGCAGACCGCGCTGAGTTGGATGATGTGGAACTTCCAGATCGCGGGACTGCTCGTCGGATCGAAGATCGTGTGTTACAGCGGATCTCCGCTCTACCCAGATGCCGACCGACTGTGGCAGATCGTCGCCGACGAAAAGGTCACCTACTTCGGAACCAGCCCCGGCCAGCTGCAGGCGTCGCGCAAGGCCGGTCTGGTGCCCGGGCGCGACCATGATCTGTCCGCATTGCGCGCACTCGGCAGCACCGGGTCGTCGTTGGCGGGTGATCTGTTCACCTGGGTCGACGAGAACGTCAAGGCGGGTCTGCCGATCTCGTCGATCAGTGGCGGCACCGACGTGGTCACCGCTTTCGCGGGCGGCTCGGTGGGCGAACCGGTGGTCGCCGGCGAGTTGTCGGTGCGTTATCTCGGTGTGGCGCTGGAGAGTTGGGCCCCGGACGCAACGACGCGCGTCGGTGAGGTCGGCGAGATGGTGGTGACCGCCCCGATGCCGTCGATGCCCGTGGGATTCTGGCGCGACGACGACGGATCACGCTATCGCTCAGCCTATTTCGAGCACGTATGGGAAGGGTCGGGCCCGGACGGTCCGGTGTGGCGGCACGGCGACTGGGTGACCCTCACCGACCGCGGTTCTCTCGTCATCCACGGCCGCAGCGATGCGACGCTCAACCGGCAGGGCATTCGGATGGGTTCGGCCGACATCTACGAGGTGGTCGAAGGGCTCGACGAGATCGCCGAGGCGTTTGTCCTCGGTGTCGACGGCGAGGGCGGCACGTATTGGATGCCGCTGTTCGTCACCCTGGTGCCGGGCGCGACGCTCGACGATGCGCTGCGCGGTCGGATCGCGGCCGAGATCCGCCGTCGGCTGTCGCCGCGGCATGTGCCCGACGAGGTGATCGAGGCACCGGGCATCCCGCATACGCGTACCGGTAAGAAGCTGGAAGTTCCGGTCACCGCGATCCTGGCCGGTCACGACGAGGTGAACGTCGACCCGAAGGCCGTTGACGACTACTCCCTGATCGACTGGTACGCCGAACGAGGTCGCGAACACAGCTGGTGACACCACTGGTGACGGACGGCCGTGTCGCGTCGAGGTGCACCACCGGTAGCGTGTGCAACGACGGTTACAAGCTATCTGTGAGCAGGAGCGAACTCATGACCTATCAACCCGGGGGGTACGGGCAGCAGCCCGCGACCGGTCAAGACTATGGACAGCAGAGCGCTGCGGCGGGATATCCGCAGGCCACAGGGCAGTCGGGTGCCGCCGATCAGTCGGGTGCGCAGTCCTACGGGCAGCAGGGTTACGGCCAGCAGTCCTATGACCCGCAGTCCTATGGACAGCAAGGCTACGACCCGCAGAGCTATGGGCAGCAGGCCTACGGTCAGCAGGGTTACGGCTACGCCCAGCGTCCGCCGAGCCAGGGACTGCCGGCCATCACGCCGCTCATCGTGGCCGGGACCATCGGTCTGTTCGGCCTGGTGGTGCTGTTCTGCGGTTTCGCCACCGGTAGCAGCTACTCGAGCGAATACGTCGACGTGTCGTCGAAGGTCTGGGAGACCTACTTCGTCGTGCCGTATGCGCTGATCGTGACCGCAGGTTTCCTCGCGCTGCTGGCGCTGGTGCCCAAGCTCGACTTCCGGCCGGCGCCGCTGGTGGTTGCCCTGGCCTTGGCTGCGTCGTTCATCAGCGTCTTTCAGATCGCGACCAAGGAAGGTGAGACGGAGACCGGTGCCGGTGCGATCATCGTCATCGTCTTCTCGATCCTCATCGCGCTGATCGCCATCTTCTGGCTGGTCATCGAGGCCGGACTCATCAAGGTGGCGCCGGGTGCGACCGCTGCACCGGCTGCTGCCGCGACCGGCGCAACCGCGTACGGCACCGGCACAGCGGCACCGACCGCCGATGCGTCCGCGTACGGTGCAGCGACCGGTCAGGCCGACGCCTCCGCCACGGCGCAGAGTGCCGCCCAGCCCGCGCCGTCCGATTCGGCGACCAGCGCGTACGGCTCGACGGCCGGCCAGACCGGCCAGCCCGGCTACTCTCCGTCGGCGTACCCCGGTTACGGGTCGTCCTACGCCCAGCCCACCTATGGTTCCTACGGCCAGTCGCAGGCAGCGCCGGCCGGTG